>JAHRWD010000063.1 GCA_019090315.1 Pseudomonadales bacterium | reverse complement strand
TACCTGACCGCCGGTCAAGATTGCAAGATCCTGCAACATCGCTTTACGACGATCGCCAAAACCAGGTGCTTTAACAGCCACTACTTTTACGATACCGCGCATGTTGTTCACTACTAACGTGCTCAGCGCTTCGCCTTCAACATCTTCAGCAATAATCAGTAGAGGACGGCTCGCTTTAGCAACGGCTTCCAGTACTGGCAGCAATTCACGGATGTTAGAGATCTTTTTGTCTGTAAGAAGAACGAAAGGATCTTCCTGGTCAGCAGTCATTGCATCAGCATTGTTGATGAAATAAGGAGACAGGTAACCACGGTCAAACTGCATGCCTTCAACAACGTCTAGTTCGTTGTCAAACCCACTGCCTTCTTCAACAGTGATCACGCCTTCTTTGCCGACTTTTTCCATTGCTTCTGCAATGATGTCGCCGATTTTGCTATCGCTGTTGGCAGAGATAGTCGCTACCTGTGCGATCGCTTTGCTGTCTGCACATGGCTGTGACAATTTTTCGATTTCGCCAGTTGCCGCGGCTACTGCCTGGTCGATACCACGTTTAATGTCCATTGGGTTTACGCCGGCTGCGTCTGCACGCATACCTTCGGAAACAATCGCCTGGGCCAAAACAGTCGCAGTAGTGGTACCGTCGCCTGCTTCGTCAGAAGTGCGTGAAGCCACTTCTTTAACCATTTGAGCGCCCATGTTTTCAAAACGATCGGACAACTCAATTTCTTTAGCAACTGAAACACCATCTTTAGTGACGGTAGGTGCGCCGAAGGCACGATCCAGTACTACGTTACGACCCTTTGGGCCTAAGGTTGTTTTTACCGCATCGGCAAGAACGTTTACGCCGTTCATCATTTTTTGGCGAGCTGAGTCACCAAATAGCACTTCTTTAGCTGGCATGTTAATTTTCCTTTTTTAGGTGTTTAAGGTTCTGAGCATTTACGATCAGAATTCTTTTCTAACGATCGGCAAGCGATGGTTAGTTACTTTTCAAGTACCGCAAAAATGTCGCTTTCAGCCATAACCAGCAGCTCTTCACCGTCGATTTTGATCGGTGTTCCGCTGTATTGGCCAAACAAAACAGACTCGCCAACTTTAACGTCAACGGGACGAACGTCGCCATTTTCCAGTAGTTTGCCAGCACCAATTGCAAGCACTTCACCCTGTGAAGGCTTCTCGGTTGCTGAACCAGGCAGAACGATACCGCCAGCAGAGGTGGTTTCTTCTTCCATGCGACGAACGACAACGCGATCGTGTAACGGGCGAATTTTCATTGCGTAACTCCTAATTATTAAATTGTGTAAAACTCAAGTAACCACAGTTAGCACTCTAACGCGGAGAGTGCTAATTCTAGGTTTGAGATCCCCCATGTCAAGCCAGTTAAATTTTGGAGTTGATGCGAGGGACCGCGCCGAAACTATAGATCGGGGCACTATTGCGGTTTTCAAGCGTTAAGGGGAAATTAATTGTTCCTCGGTCCGTCTCTATATAGAGCTCAGGAGATAAGTCACATCTGAGGGTTTATCGTTTATCGCGATCTTCCGATTGTTCTTCATGAAACTCACCTTCGAGGGTATTGTGAGCTGAGTTACCTTGATGGCCGTGAGGATGTGAGCGTTCTGCTTGCTCGGTATAAAATTCTGCCTCAAAAGTATTGTTTTCAAAACCGCCGGATTGAAAACCCTGCTGACTGGCGCCGCCCATCGTGGCCATACGATTCCCTACCTTTCCGAATAGCCACCTTCGAATTCCCGGCACCAATAGTGCAAAACCGATGCTATCGGTCACGAAACCCGGTGTAAGTAGTAATGCCCCAGCAGCTGCAAGCATCATACCCTCAACGATTTCCTGCGCAGGAAGCTGGCCGTCCGCTGCCCTGGACTGAAATCGCTGCAATGTTTGCATACCTTGCATGCGAATCAGGTTGATACCTATAAAGGCTGTCAACACTACTAGTCCCACGGTGGGCAAGCCACCAATCACCCCGCCTACCTCGATAAGAAGCCACATTTCAAGCAGCGGTACAGCAACAAATAGTAAAAAAGGGATGCGCATATGTTTTTCTGGTTCCGGATTGAAGGTAAGACGCTTCTGATTAAATGGGGATTTCGTTGCTGGTTTTCAAGGAGTGACTACTCACCCATCACTCGGTTTTAGCCGCACTACTGCATCGTACATCCGTGTTACGATCAAGATCCAGCATCATACTCATTGCATGCATGCACTACGATCGTCGATCCTACCCGAGTTTTACGAGTACACCGATCAATCATTCAGAGGATAGATTCAAATGTCACAAACTAAAACAGCACTGATTGTCGGAGCCTCACGAGGTATCGGTTTAGGCCTTGTCAAAGCATTTCAGGCAAATGGCTGGTCGGTTATCGCCACAGTACGCACAGAGAACCCGGATGGCCCACAGAGCATTTCGGGTGTTGAAGTACATTCGCTGGATGTTACGGATCGGCCGGCGGTCAAATCCTTCGCAGAGCAGATGCAAAAGCGAAAACTCGACCTGCTATTTGTTTCTGCAGGTATCTCCGGGCCGCAACATCAATCCGCCATCAATGCCGATGATCAGGAAATTCTCACCCTGTTCCAGACCAATGCCATTGCACCACTGAGCATTGCACAACAACTTGACGGTAACCTTAATGAAGGCGGGGTTGTGGCCTTTATGTCATCCATCATGGGCAGCGTTGCCGGCAATGAAAGTGGTGGCACGGATCTATATAGAGCCAGTAAAGCGGCACTGAATTCGATGATAAGAAGTTATGCCGCCAGGCTCACAAACAGGAATGTATCGGTACTGGCGCTGCACCCAGGCTGGGTCAAAACTGCAATGGGAGGAGATCAGGCGCCGGTTAGCGTGGCTGAAAGCGCCGAGGGGCTAGTGGCACAGATCGAACAGCAATTAGGAAAAAACGGTCAACGTTTTATAGATTTTCAGGGCGCTACGATTCCCTGGTAATTATTCCCTCGCAACGGCGCTCGGATCATAAAAAAACCAGCTACTGTTTACGCTGCTGATTTTTAAACTCCCGCTTGGCCTGGCGCTTTCCGGCAATCTGCTCGGTAGCGCCGGAGCCGATATGGGTCTCACCCCGTTTCTTCGCCAGCTGCATCTGTTTTTCCCGCTCGGAAAAACGCTGTAGCTGCTGCTCGGAATGTTTATCAAAACAATGGGGGCAACTTACCCCGTGGGCGTAGTGCTCGCTCTGTTTATCCTGTTCGGTAATAGGCAAACGGCAAGCATGGCACTGATCGTACTGGCCGCTTTCAAGTTGATGATCAACCGTAACCCGGTTATCAAATACAAAACACTCGCCTTTCCACATGGATTCCTGCTCCGGCACCTCTTCAAGATATTTCAGGATTCCACCCTCAAGGTGATATACCTCGTCAAAACCCTGTTCTTTTAAATAGGCAGTGGATTTTTCGCAGCGAATTCCGCCGGTACAAAACATCGCTACTTTTTTGTGTTTGTTCGGATCAAGGTGATCATTCACGTAGTCCGGGAATTCACGAAAAGTATCGGTTTTAGGGTTAACGGCATTTTCGAAAGTGCCAATCTGCACTTCGTAGTCGTTGCGGGTATCCACCAAAATCACATCCGGATCTGAAATCAGCGCATTCCAGTCCGCGGGTTTAACATAGCTACCCACCACTTTGAGCGGATCGATCCCCTCCACCCCCATGGTGACAATCTCTTTTTTGAGCTTTACCTTGGTGCGATAAAAGGGCATCTCTTCGCTGTAGGATTCTTTGTGGTCAAGTGCCTCCAGCCGTGGGTCTGATTTAAGCCAGACCAACACCTGATCGATCCCGTTGCGCGTGCCTGCAATGGTGCCATTGACTCCCTCATTGGCGAGCAACAGCGTTCCTCTAACTTCATTGTCCGTCATCACTTTGAGCAAAGGTTCGCGTAACGCCTCAAAATTTTCGAGGCGAACAAATCGGTATAACGCACAGATAACGGTATCAGACATAATGTACTCGGTAGGATGATCCAAAAGCGCGGTCATTTTAACGACACAACGGTTGGACGACCACCCCAAAATCCCGATAGAATCGCGCCCTCAATACAAAATATTTCCACAGGAATATCCAGCCGTTGAAGCATTCCAATTTTATTCGCGAAAGCGGTTCCGTCCTGTTCAGCCCGCGCATGTTAATCACCTTTGCGATGGGCTTTTCCTGCGGGTTGCCGCTGCTGTTGACGATCTCAGTGCTGCAGATCTGGATGCGCCAGGCCGGGGTCAATCTGGAAACCATCGGTTTAATGGCGCTTGTTGGCCTGCCCTACACACTTAAGTTTCTTTGGGCGCCACTGCTTGATCGTTACAGTTTGCCTCTGGGGCGAAGACGTGGCTGGCTGTTTCTGACACAGATTACGCTAATGCTTTGTATCGGCGGCCTGGGCTATTCCGACCCAGCCAATCACCCCTATCGTATGGCGCTGTTCGCGCTGGCGGTGGCCTTTTTCAGCGCTACTCAGGATGCGGTAGTTGATGCATATCGGCGTGAACATCTACCGGAACGAGAGCTTGGGCTTGGCTCCACTATCTATGTCTATGGGTATCGAATCGGCATGTTACTGGCGTCCGGCGGCGGCCTGATACTGGCGGATCAGCTTTCGTTCCCGACGGTCTATCTGATTATGGCGGGCACCATGTTTATCGGTATCGCCACTACCCTGTTGGCACCGGAACCAGAGATGGCGACCGGTGCGCCCCAAAACCTTTCGGAAGCGGTGATCAAACCCTTTGTGGAGTTTTTTAAAACCGAACAGGCGCTGCTGATGCTGCTGTTCATTCTTCTTTATAAACTCGGCGATACCCTTGCCTCAGCGATGACGGCGCCTTTTTATGTCGACATGGGTTTTTCTGCCACCGAGATTGGTCTCACAGTAAAACTCTACGGTTTCTGGGCCACCATCATCGGTGCGCTGATCGGTGCAGGAGTGATATTAAAGATCGGTATTAGACCCTCGTTATGGGTGTTCGGAATTTTACAGATGGTATCCACCGCTGGCTTTATGCTGTTGGCTCTCGCCGGGCACAGCCTGCCTACCCTGGCGCTGGTGATTACCTTTGAAAACCTCGCCGCAGGAATGGGTACCGCCGCCTTTATGGCCTTTATGGCAAGCCTGACCGACAAACGTTTTACCGCCACTCAGTTTGCTTTACTGACCAGCATTATGGGCGTGCCGCGGGTAATTCTATCGGCCCCAACCGGGTTTTTAGCGGCGGATATTGGTTGGTTTAACTACTTCCTCTTTTGCACGCTGATTGCGCTTCCGGGGCTTTGGTTGCTGCGGAAGTTTAATCCGCAAAACACCGGATAGGTGAATTAACGTTGATTGCTTATTGGAGCACTCCTTTGTGAGGCTATTGCCTCTGATCAAAAGTGTCCGTTAAACTAGAGAAGGTTCAATCTGATCCCATTGATTACAAAGACGAAAACAGTCAGCACAAATGTCACTTGGGTAAACACAGTACTTACGGCGAAAAACCTGGACTTAAATTTCAACTCACCAGTCTTGGGTCGATGTTTTCCAATTGAAAATATGAACTTATAAATATCCAAATTTCTGTTTTTTGGCGAAAAAACGCTAGATGGCGACCCCCACTCAACCCACAATTCGTAGTATTGCTTCTTGAACTCTCGAAGAAATAATCTTCCAGCCACCATATTAACAATCAAACAGAAAAAATATGCCAACATGAGCACAGCGATATAGTCACGCACTTATCTATCTCCCCCCTATCCATTCGAAATATAGCCAATCTCTGCACCTAAGAAGAGGGAGGAATCGGTGCCAATTCGTAGAAGTTACGGCCCAGCTTCCATGTTGCTCAGCAGCAAAAATAAAAACAAACTTTCAGACTAATCCCTGAAATTATTAAATTGCAGCGGTACATCTAGCTCCTGCTCCCGTAACAACTGCATTGCCTTCTGAAGATCATCACGTTTTTTTCCGGTTACTCTGACCTTGTCGCCCTGAATAGCGGCCTGTACTTTCAGCTTAGAACCTTTCAACACCTTGACGATTTTTCGGGCCGAATCACTATCCACACCCTGCCGCATAATGGCCTTTTGCTTCATCTGTTTGCCTAACGGAAACGGGTCTTCAAGATCAAGGCAGCCTACATCGATCTTTCGGGCTACCAGCTTGCCCTTGAGGATATCGAGCATCTGCTGTAGTTGAAATTCAGCCTCCGCTGCTATCAACACCTCCATATCGTTTAGTTCAAAACTGGCATCGACGCCTTTAAAATCAAAACGAGTCGCAAGCTCCCGATTGGCCTGATCTACCGCATTACGCGCTTCGTGGCTGTCCACTTCTGATACGGTATCGAAGGTTGGCATGGTGATCTCCTGTTGTTATTGGCAAGTAAAATAGTAAAGGCGGATTCTAACAACGAAGTTGGCAATTGAAAAACTGCCCCCGTGCCACCATGATGACAGGTTAGCTACTCTACCCATACAAAGTATACGAGCAGAATGAAAACACCCAAACGAATCCAACCCCTGATCAGCGACGGCCTGGTTGATGAAGTCCTTCGGCAGCTGATGAGCGGCAAAGAAGCCACGGTTTATGTGGTGCGTTGCGGCTCTGAAATTCGCTGTGCCAAAGTCTACAAAGATGCGGCCAAACGCAGTTTCAAAAAGGCTGTAAATTATCAGGAAGGCCGAAAGGTTCGTAATAGTCGTCGCGCTCGGGCAATGGAGAAGGGTTCCAAGTTTGGCCGAAAGCAACAGGAAGAAACCTGGCAAAACGCCGAGGTTGATGCGCTCTACAAAGTGAGCCACGCGGGTGTTCGTGTGCCGCAACCCTACGGCTGTTTTGATGGGGTACTGCTGATGGAGTTGATCACAGACGATGAAGGCCAGGTTGCTCCGCGCCTTAACGATGTATCGATGTCGGAAGAGCAGGCCTTGGAAGATCACGCATTGATGATGCAATATATCGTTATGATGTTATGCGTAGGTATTGTGCACGGTGATCTTTCGGAATTTAACGTATTGGTCGACGACTACGGCCCAGTTATTATCGATATGCCCCAGGCGGTGGATGCCGCAGCAAATAATCATGCGGAATCGATGCTGGCCCGTGATGTAAATAATATGCGTGGTTATTACGGCCTTTTTGCGCCGCAGCTGCTCAACACTCAATACGCCAAAGAGATATGGGAACTCTACGAAAACGGTGAGCTGCAGCCTGACACCGAACTCACCGGTCTATTTGAAGATGACGATGAAGCCGCAGATGTAGACAGTGTGCTCGATGAGATCAAAGCGGCATTTGAAGAAGAGCAGGAACGTCTGGAGCGCATACGCGAAGCGGAAGAATAACACCCTTCGCGAATCACAGCTTATTACTATTCATCCACAAAAAAACCGAGCAACCTATACAGCATACCCGGCTTTTTAATGTTGCTTGAATTGTCTGTAACTTACACAGGCATCAATATGCTAGACCTTAAATGCACTGACCATTGAGTCCAGCTTGCCCGTTAGCTCCGACATCTCACGGCTTGCATCAACGGTTTCAGTTGCGCCTTTGGAAGTCTGTTCGCCAAAGGTATTGATCGCTACGATATTGCGATCGATCTCATTGGCAACATTGCTTTGCTCTTCTGAGGCGGTAGCAATCTGTTGATTCATGGCCATAATTTCTGTGACGGCTGAAACAATATGATTCAGTGCATCGCCCACTTTACTGGATTCTTCAACGGTATTTTCCGCCATATCACGACTCGCGCCCATGGTAGAAACCGCGTTATCAACACCGGACTGTAGCCGGGTAATCATTGATTCAATTTCGGTTGTGGATTCCTGGGTTTTTTGCGCCAGCGTTCTTACTTCATCCGCAACTACTGCAAAACCTCGCCCGTGCTCACCGGCCCTGGCGGCTTCAATCGCTGCGTTCAGTGCAAGAAGATTGGTCTGCTCTGCGATACTTTTAATTACGTCAAGTACCTGACTGATGTTGTTGCTGTCTTCAACCAGATGATTGATCACATCAACCGATTTGTTTATCTCGTTGGATAACTGGTCAATCACTCCCAGTGTAGAGGTAATCAATTGCTTGCCATCATTGGCTTCCTGATGCGCCTGTTTTGCAGTTTCCGCTGCTCCGACGGAATTACGTGCCACCTCTTGAACGGTCGCGGTCATTTCATTCATCGCAGTAGCGACCTGTTCAGTCTGTAACAATTGCTTGGAAACATCTTCACTGCTTCTACTGGCAATCTCTTCAACCTGGTCAGACTGGGATGTTACCTGCTGCGTAGTTTCGCGCACCCCCTGAATAAGCTTGTGAACATTTCCAGCCATCTTGTTAAATTCAACGCTGAGATCACCCATCTCATCTCGGCTCTGAACATCAACATGTACGGTCATATCGCCTTCGGCCATTTTATGCGCTGCCTGGTAGATCTGATCAACCGTGGCGCGCACCGAAACAAAAAATCCGGCGTACAGATAAGCTACCAGTGCGACCACAAGGGCTAGTGCCGCTGCGAGCATAAAGATCGCGCTATTTCTGGAGGAAAGCCTCGCTTCAAGGTGGGTATTCACAACAGGAATAATTGCCTCCACCAGACGATAGATTTCATCAATTTTAGCCGTCATCTCGGTGTCAAAGCTTGCAACTGAGAGGGGAGTATCCATTCCTACAATGAGGTTGTCCTCAATATAAGGGCCCAAATCGACAAACATGCCAGAAACCTGCTCAATCTGCGCAACAACCGTCGGATCAAGCTGGCCAGATGATGCCAAATTATTCGCCATACCCTCAAATGCCGTGGAATTCTTTTCAATGACATCAAGTCCCGCGTCAATTAGAGTCATAATATCGGACGTTACCCGGCCTTCCAGCGCGAGGGCAGCCATGCCGATACCACGTAATTCCTCTAACGATTGCACGAGTTCTGGCAGCGATTTGCTGGCCAGCTCAACCAACATAAACATCTGTGGATTTGAGTCTTGAGCCAGGGATGCGCCCATTGAAGTGGCGCGTATGACGCTGTTCCCAAGCCCAATCAGTTCACGTTCCCTGGACTGGTGTATCTCAGTTGTACCATCACCTACCGGATTTAACAGTGCGCTTGTTGCCCATCGCGTGTTCAATCCATCAAGCTGTTTGGCTGATTTTTCGCCCGCTACGGATTGGTGAATTTGCAATTGTTCTGTAGTTACAGCAATTGCAGCGCTACTGGCCGAAATATCTTTACGAAAAGATTCCGCAAGTGCCTCCGGTGTATTGAGCGAGACCGGCCGTGCCTGACTGACCGCATAGGCGGAGCTGATGTAGTGCCCAAGCGCTTTGCGCATCTCAATTTGCGTCTCTAGTAATTCGAGCCCCACCAGTTCATTTTCGGTTTTGGTGACCTCTTTATTCATCTCGACAAACAGCTGGATACTCACGCCCCCTAGCGCCAGAAAAAACAGCACGCTGATCACCCCAAACTTGTAGGCATAACTCAGTCTGTTCATAAATGCAGTGGAAAAATACAATATGCTCTTCATAAATAATCTCAATACGGCAATCTTCAACAGGGGGTTCCGATACAGTCAAAAAACATGATAAGTTATAATTTTATTGGCTGTATTTTTTGGTATTCGTGATAAAAAGCGTAGACCATTTATTAGGTTTTTGTAGATTTTTGAACAAAAAAATCACATTAAAAGCAACCGCAAATCCGCTAATGAAGCACAAATTAACCCGCTGAATCGTCCACCATCCGCTCCATTAATCACGCGATGATCGTAGGACAACGCGACCGGTAACATTTTCCGCGGAATAAATTTTTCACCATCATAAACAGGCTTCACCTGCATTGAAGAGACACCCAAAATTGCCACTTCCGGTGCATTGATGATCGGCGTAAACCCTTGTCCACCGAGGTTTCCGAGGCTTGAAACGGTAAAGCAACCACCCTGCATTTGATCAGGTCTTAGTTTTTTATTACGTGCTTGTTCGCCGATTTCCGCAGTCTCAATTGCAAGCTGCCAGATTGATTTTTTATCCACATCCTGAATTACCGGCACCATCAATCCAGCGGGAGTATCCACCGCCATACCAATATGGCAGTAGTCTTTCATCACCAGCAAATTGCCATCTGGTTTTAGCGATGATTTAAACAATGGATATTGTTGCAGTGCGTGAGCCACTGCTTTCAGAATAAAAGGCAGTGGGGTTAGGTTTGCCGGTGCATCAGGGCTCTTTTTTTGCTGTTTTCGGAATGCCTCTAAATCCGTGACATCGGCTTCATCAAACTGTGTGACGTGAGGAATAGTCAACCAACTGGCATGGAGATTTTCTGCGGTTTTTTTACCAATACGGGTAACGGCTACCTCTTCTATTTCACCAAAACGTGAAAAATCGACTTCCTTGGCCTGTGGTAAAACACCGCCTCCGCTAGCGGCTTGTTTTACCTGTGCCGCGATGTATGCCTTAAGATCATCTTTCAGTACCCGCCCTTTAGGACCGCTGCCACTGACATGAGCCAGATCGACTTCACATTCCCGCGCTAATTTGCGTACCGATGGACCCGCATGAATCGACGCAGCCGGTTGTTCTGATGACTCACCGGATGAAGGCTGTTTGGCCACAGGCGATTGCACTGATTCAGTTGCAGGCTCTTTGGTCGGGGCTTGCGTCTCAACCTTCTCATTTGTTTCGGGTACTACCGCCGATTCAAGCTCTTCCTGCTTCGGCGCAGTACTCGCAGCTTCACCAACGGATTTCATCACTACAATTTCGTGGCCTTCCGTAATAGTGTCGCCAACCGATACCAGAATCGATTCAACTTCACCGGCAAAAGGTGCGGGAATCTCCATTGATGCCTTGTCGGATTCCAGCACGATCAGCGGGTCGTCAGCATTTATTGATTGCCCCACTTCTACACTGATTTCAATAACCTCAACCTCATCCACCCCACCGAGGTCAGGTACTTGAATGGTCTCTGAACTCATTGGCTTATCCTCTCCATTGGGTTTTTCCTGTTCATGCAATCACATCTATAACGTAGCGGGATCATGTTTATCCGCATCAATTCCCCAGTCCGACATCGCATCCTTCAATATTTTAATGTCGATCTGTCCCTGCTGATGCAGGCTGGCCAGAGCGGCCTGGGCAATATAATAACGATCTACTTCAAAAAAGTTACGCAGAGTCGCCCGGGTATCACTTCGACCAAAACCATCGGTGCCGAGCACGGTATAACTCTGGGGAATATATTCACGGATCTGGTCAGCGTATTGCTGCATATAATCACTGGCGGCGATCACCGGCACATCATTGCCACCCAAACAATCGGTCACATAACTGCTGCGTGCAGGTTGATCCGGATGCAAACGGTTCCAGCGCTCGGTACTCATGCCTTCGCGGCGTAATTCGTTAAAGCTGGTGGCACTCCATATGTTGGCGCTGATACCAAACTGCTGCTGCAACAATTCCGCGGCGGCTTCCACTTCTCGTAAAATTGCGCCACTACCCAACAGATGAATTCGTAATTTGTCGTCACTGTTAGAATCCCACGGCTTCAACAAATACATCCCTTTAATGATGCCCTCTTCGACACCATTGGGTATCGCTGGCTGTGGGTAATTTTCATTCATCACGGTGATGTAGTAGAAGCAGTTGCGATCCTGAACATACATCTGCTCCATGCCATCCTGAATAATCACCGCTAATTCATAGCTGTAAGTCGGATCATATGCCACGCAATTCGGGATCGTCGCTGCCATCAAGTGACTATGACCATCCTGATGCTGCAAACCTTCGCCGTTTAGTGTGGTTCGTCCAGAAGTGCCACCAATCAGGAAACCCCGTGCCTGCATATCACCGGCGGCCCATGCCAGATCACCAATGCGCTGAAAACCAAACATCGAGTAAAAGATATAAAACGGAATCATCGGCAGGTCATGATGGCTATAGGAGGTCGCCGCTGCCATCCAGGCCGCAAAGGCACCAGCTTCGTTGATGCCCTCTTCGAGAATCTGGCCATCCTTCTTCTCTTTATAGAACATCATCTGATCCGCATCGACGGGTTCATAGAGCTGACCCGCTGCGGAGTAAATACCCAGTTGCCGAAACATCCCCTCCATACCAAAGGTACGGGCTTCGTCCGGCACAATCGGAACAATTCGTTTGCCAATCTGCTTATCCTTCACCAGCGCCGAAAAAATTCGCACCATCGCCATAGTGGTAGAGATTGATCGCTCGCCGCTACCTTTGGTGACGACTTCATAGGCATCAAGAGCGGGTATATTCATCGGTTCCAGTTTTGACCGACGCTGGGGTAGATAACCTCCCAACTCCTCACGGCGTTGCTGCATATAACGCATCTCTGGGCTATCCGCAGGTGGCCGATAAAAAGGAACCTTTTCCAGCTCCTCATCATTTAACGGAATAGCAAAGCGATCACGAAAATCCTTCAGGCTTTCAATATCCAGTTTCTTGACCGAATGGGTATTGTTCTGGGCTTCCGCCGCTGCACCGAAACCATAACCCTTGACGGTTTGAGCCAGAATTACTGTAGGTTGACCGGTATGGGCTGCCGCTTCTGCGTAGGCCGCATAGACTTTAAAAGGATCATGTCCGCCACGATTGAGGCGATAAATATCATCATCCGACAGGTGCTCAACCATTTTTAGCAGTTCCGGATCAGTACCGAAAAAGTGTTCCCGGGTGTATGCGCCACCTTTGGTTTTGAAATTCTGCATCTCACCGTCTACTACCTCCATCATCCGTTTGCGTAGCAAACCCTTTCTATCCATCTCCAGCAGTGGATCCCAATGGCGGCCCCAGACCACTTTAATCACATTCCAGCCAGCGCCTTTAAACTGCCCTTCAAGCTCCTGAATAATTTTGCCATTGCCTCGGACTGGGCCATCTAACCGTTGCAAGTTGCAGTTCACTACAAAAATCAGGTTATCCAGATTCTCACGGCCAGCGAGGGAGATCGCACCCAGGGATTCGGGTTCATCCGTTTCACCATCCCCCAGAAATGCCCACACCTTGCGCTGACCTGCGTCGATCAGCCCTCGGTTATCCATATATCTCATCACATGGGCCTGGTAGATCGCCTGGATCGGGCCAAGGCCCATTGAAACTGTGGGGAACTGCCAATAGTCCGGCATCAACCAGGGATGCGGATAGGATGACAGGCCACCGTTTACCTCTCTTCTAAAATTATCTAGATCCTGCTCATCCAGCCGCCCCTCAAGGTAGGAACGTGCGTAAATCCCCGGTGCGCAGTGGCCCTGAATAAAAACCAGATCACCACCATGTTGATCCGTGGGTGCGTTAAAAAAGTAATTGAAGCCAACGTCATACAGGGTAGCGCTGGAAGAAAAACTTGATAGATGGCCGCCTAAATCCGGATCAGCAAGGTTGGTTCGCATCACCATCGCCAACGCATTCCAACGTATCAAAGAACGGATGCGACGATCCATATAAGGATCACCGGGAATTTTTTTCTCCTCGGTAACCGATAGTGTATTAATGTACGGAGTAGTGATTGAAGCTGGTAGTTTCATGCCCTTGCGATTGGCATCGTCTACCAGCCGCTTCAACAGATAGTAGGCGCGTTCCGGCCCTTCATTACGCAAAACCGAATGCAGTGCATCCAGCCACTCTTTGGTTTCCTGCGGATCAATATCTTGCTGCACGTTTCCCTGGGCCATTCCGTTCACCTGTCGTAATTTAGGTAGCGCAAAAAACAAAACCTGTATGTGTAAAAAACTCCTCTGCCTGAATTGTAGGAGAAAAACTTACAAGCTGAAAACCAGTATGGTTTTACAGGAATGAAAAAATGATTTTTTTTAAAACACTGACATAAAACCTGCCCATGTACACCGGCTGTGCCGTTAACAATACCAGACATTGCCTGCGCGGTTTCGTTCATGAGCCGCAACTAAATTTGACAGTTTTCCAACAACAAAAAGCCAGTTTATTGACTATCAACAAAAAGATAAAAAAAACGTGAACTTCCTCACACCCATTAATGGTAAACAAAAAATCAACGTCTACAATTTACCCAAAGTACAACTAACTCAGATGATTCGATTGTAGTCGATACAGTATTTAAATTAACGTCGCGGTTCAAAACATACAGACCATGAACAAAAACCAGACAAATGGATTCACGCTCATAGAGCTGTTGATAACAATTGCCATTGTGGGAATTATTGCAATGGTTGGTATACCCAGTTTTAGCAACAGCATCAAGAAAAATAGCGTTGCATCAACCATCAACGACATACAAACAACGCTCATGCAAGCGCGCAGTGAGGCAGTGACCCAGAATATAACCATTTCGGTTTGTAGCAGTAATGATCAGGCCACCTGCTCCGGAACCTGGTCAGACGGATGGATCACATTCTCCGATGAAAACGAAGATGGAACCATTGATGGCGGTGATCTGGATGAGCTGCTTTTTGTAGCAGATGCGTTAAAAGCAGACAACGAATTAAGGTTGGTTGCCGGAACAACTGGGATGATTCAATACCAGAGTAGCGGTTATTCAGACCAATCAGGTGTGTTCATCTCCTGCCCCGGTGACCAGGATACAGATTACAGCAGAGCGTTGATCGTTAGCTCTTCAGGAATGGTGCGTAAAAGCCGTGATAGCGATAGTAATGGTATATACGAAGATAATCTCGGGGTGGATTTAACATGTCCGTAATTCACCAAAAAATCTTCAAACACTCCGTTGCTCACAAGCAATCGGGATTTAGCCTTATCGAAGTAATGATTACCGCGGTAATCATCGGCGGTTCGTTGTTGGGCATCGCTCAGTTACAGGCGACATCGGTAAGAAATAGTCAGGACGCTTATTATCGTGCGGCTGCCAATACCCTCGCGTATGAAATTATTGATCGTATGCGTGCCAACCGAACCGTTGCCAGCACTACCACCAATTATGATATTGATCTCGGTGACGCGGTTATAGCTAGCAACTGCGAAACTGCCAATTGCACACCTGCGCAAATAAGCAAGTATGACCTTGAGGCATGGAAATATTTACTGGCCACTAATCTGCCTGTTGGTGATGGTGCAGTGAATGTTGTGTTGGGAGCCACAGGTGCAGAAATAACCGTTACGGTCGAATGGCAAGATAACGACAGTAGCGGTAACCGTGGTGATTACAGTCTAAATGTATCAACCCTATTATAGGCCGTGAAATCAACCCTCTATGAAGATATCAAACCGAACCAGTAACCAATCAATTCCTAATGCCGATGGCTTCAGTTTGGCTGAGCTTATGATCGCGATGGTAATTGGTTTATTTCTGATGGGCGGGGTCCTGCAAATCGCCGTAAGTAGCAAACAAAATCACGTGATTGGCGAAGATTTGACCAGGCTGCAGGAAAATGGCCGTTTTGCACTCGATGTACTGACCACAGATATTCGAAAAGCTGGTTATTTAGGCTTATCCTCAAATGTTGGTTCAGTTACCCCCAACGTAGTTGCAAGCCCGGCTCCTGATTACCCGTTTGATGCTGACAACATGATCAGGGGTTTCCAGTGGGATGGTACAAACTGGTCTCCCAGTACACCTTCCAATACCGCAAGCCTGGGTACGGTTGTGGACGATACCGATATGGTGGTTGTGCAGTATGGTGATTCCTGTGGTGGGCAATTGATCAATCCAATGACCCTTGCCAACACCCCCGTTCAAATAAGTGCAGGGAATACCTGCAGTATTGTTGCGGGTGAAACTCTGGTAATCAGTAGTTACACCAATATCGACGTATTCAGGGCAACTACTGTTACACCCCCCACTGCAGCGCTGGCAAATATCCCCCATGGTGCGGCCAACAATACCTCCCCCAGCCTGGGAACTATATACGGTACCAATTCTGAAATACTGAAGGCTCAATCGATGACCTACTACATTCGGAATGGGGCAAACGGAGCTCCCTCCCTATGGCGTTTTAATAACAATGTGGCCGCCAGTGCCAGCAACCCTGAAGAGCTGGTCGAAGGGGTTGAGGATATGGCAATACTATACGGCGTCGACAACGATGCGATGGGGAGCACTGATTACGGCGTAGCGGATCGATATGTCAGTGCCACTGGCGTAATTGCTGCGGGTGGCTGGGCCAACGTCGTCACACTACGCATAGCGCTGCTAATGAAAACATCATCAGATATCCTGGAATCAGCCCAGGATTACACTTTTCTGGCCAATACAAACCCGGCCACGGTAGGTGCTGCAACCGCCGTCACCCCCGGCGATCTGGCGGCGAGAAGAACACTCAGCACAACCATTCAACTGCGAAATCACGGCCTGCAGTAGCAGAGAAGCGATCATGAAAAAAATCACCCCTATCCATCAACAGCAAACAGGAAGCGTACTGGTCATTGGCTTGATCATTCTACTGGTCATTACATTCATAGGTATAAGCTCAATTTCATCCTCACGGCTGGAACTCAAAATGGCCAATAACGATCGCAACCACAATTTGGCCCTACAGGCTGCCGAAGCGGCACTACGTGAAGGCGAACAGGTTGCTGATAGCACCAGCGCTAAAGTGCTGGCCAACGATACCTGCACCGGCGGCTACTGCACCTCCCGAGGCAATGAAATCGCCCTCGACACCGCTACCGCTCTTGCCGCGGTCTTTTGTAGCGCTAATTATGTTCCAGAACGGTGGGAAACCGGGTGCGGTGGCACTAGCCTTGAAGTCTGGACTACCGCTGGACGTTCAATGGCCTATGCCGGTACAGCAATCCCCGGGGTTGCGGTGGATCCACGATACATCATTGAATTCCTCTCGGATGTCGACTGCCCTGGCAGCGCCGTAGGCTCTCTCAATTGTGAATTATTCCGCATCACTGCGCTGGGCTACGGTGGAACCGAAACCAGCCCGGTGATGCTGCAATCCATATTCAGAAAAGGATAACGTCCATGCGAACTACCAAACATCCATTTTTAAGCCATCTCCTTTACTTGCTTTTAGTGGTTTCGCCACTTGGCTATTCGGCAACTACGACCGGAGGTGGGTCAGGCTCCCCTTCCACCAGCACAGATGGTATTCATTACGTAACGGGGGAATTACTGGAGCTACACCCGGATAAAATCGTAACCAACCAGGGTACTTATTCAACGACTTACATCATGGTTCTTGATCAGCGTTCACCCGTCAACCGTACAACATCGCCGGATGGGTTAATTACAAAAGGAAAAGTTCAGCTAAAGCTGGACAAAGACAAGCAATTGCTGGAAGTGATTTTGTACTAGTACAAACAAATTTTGATGTTGTAAGCCGTTAATCAAAGGTAAGAGTGGGTATTATGAAAACAGTTTTTCTAGACACCAAAAAAGGTATTCAAACCGGCAGCACTGTCATAGCGTTGCTGGGATTTATGCTAGCAGGCAATGCAAACCTGCAGGCAGAAATTAACGCTGATTTCACAGCAATCCCAGCCACTATTACCAACCTTGGTAACAGCGATCTACCCAATGTACTGGTGGTGCTGGATAATTCCAATAGTATGGATGAGGACGCCACCGGAGCAGCTGCTGGGGGTACTAGTCCACAAAGCAAATCAGAAATTGCCCGAGCCGCTGTTCAAAACCTGATTACCAATTTTACCAGTCAGATGAGAATGGGGTTGATGGCGTATCAGCAAACGGGAGTAGTTTCCAGACGATTGCACAATTCACCCTACGATGCCAGCTTTGACCCAGCAAACTACATTGACCCCACATCCTTTGGCACCACAGCAGCCTACGATGCATTTATTGCAACCGTACCTCGCAACTCGCTCTCAAAAAAATACCGTACCCCGAACCCCAGCAATCCCGGTTCATTCGTTTATTACAACGTGGCGTTACCGTTTTATTCGGGCGGTAATGAGGGAACCAAATTTTGTTATTCCAACACTGCCATTTTCGATAATGGTGCAGAAACTACTGCCGGCCCCTGGGATACCTACCGCTGCTTTGACAACATGACCGGTACAACCGACCCAAATCCAGTTACGATATGGAATAATGCTGGCCTCGAAACAGCAGCCGGATTCACAACACATACAAATACGTGGACATTTTCTCCAACAGACAGCGACTATGCGCAAAATATTCTTGATTTTGGTGCATTTATGGCTTGGTACTATGTAGATCTCACTTGGTTTGCTAACACCTCCCCCGGACGCGGCTATTTACATACCCCTATTGCATTGCTTGATAGGGATAGCACAGATGCTGATCTCGATGGAGACGTGGACGAAGATGGCCCCCACATTGATGCACTAAGAATCAAGCTGGGCACCTCTCAATTTGTCAATAACCAACCTACCAACGCGGCATGGCCATTACAGAATGCCGGTTTAACGCCGCTGGAAGGTACATTACAAAGTGCCAGGGATTATTTTGATGGCACGGTATTGCCAGCAAGCGAAGGTGGCCCAGCAGCTGCGATACCTGCCAATGTTTGTGATGGTAAGGATTTTGTAGTTCTGGTTACCGATGGTTTGCCCTCCACCAATGCGGCTGGGGCCCTTGTAACCAACCCTACAGTAGCTATAGCTGCGGTAGCTACTGAAGCCGCAAACCTGTTGGCCGCTGGCGTGCGAACATACGTAGTGGGTTATGCACTTCCAGAGGGTGTTACTCCTGGTATTCTTGATAGCATTGCAATTGCTGGGGGGACTTCGGTTTCCTATATGGCCAATAATCCTACAGCCCTGAGCAATACCCTCACTGGGATTTTCACGGATATTCTAAACCGTACTTCAGCGGGTTCTGCCGCTGCGGTGATCTCCAATAACATTGCTGGTGAAGGTGCGCTGTATCAAGCACTTTATGATCCGAGTGTAACGATTGCCGGTAATAACGTGACCTGGGGCGGTCGATTGCATTCAGTCTTTATCGATTCCCAGGGGCTACTGCGTGAAGACAGTAACGGCAACGACACACTGGATGGCTACAGTACCGACAAAATAGTTACGATGGAATATGATAGTGTCGCCGCTGTTACAAAGGTGTACCGATACGACTCAGTAGCGGATTTCAACAGCAATATTAGTACATCACATAGTTTAGCCGAGCTTGATAGCATCTGGGATGCGCGGGATCAACTCAATACTGTATCTAACCTTACTACCCAAAGAAGCTATGGTGCGCTGGCCAACACTGGTCGCCATATATTTACCTGGCTGGACGATGATGATGATGGCTCCCCCGAAACCTCTGATGGAGATGGTGTGGTAGGCAGCGGCGAAGTCGTAGGCTTTACATCGTCGGCCTTTCCTGTCGCAACCTCGAGCAATATGTACCGCTACCTCGATGTCCCCTCTGATGATGTGGCTAACCTGGTTAACTATATTCGAGGGGAAGAGGGAGCAACCTACGCGGCTTCACCAACCACTGGCTTTAGGTCAAGAACCATCGATTACAACAACGACAGCACCGATGAGGTTTGGCGGCTTGGGGATATTATTCATTCGTCGCCTATCGTGGTAGCTAAACCCAACAAAAACTATCACACACAATACAACGACTACACCTATCAGGCCTATATTAATCAGTATTCCGAGCGCCGTCAGGTTTTATACGTAGGCGCCAATGACGGTATGCTACACGCTTTCAACGCTGGTTTTTGGGACGAGAGTTCAAGCTCATTTAATACCACCGACAGCACCAGTACAGCCGTTGCTCATCCACTTGGCTCGGAGCTTTGGGCCTACGTACCGCATAATTTATTGCCCCATTTACAGTGGCTTGCAGATCCAAATTATGCACACGTCTATTATGTAGATGGAGCACCCAAAGCACATGATGTAAGAATTTTTGCCGATGATTCCACGCACCCTGGCGGCTGGGGAACGATACTTGTTGTGGGTATGCGTTTTGGTGGTGGCCCCAATAATCTTGATATCGACAATGATACGGTGGATGAGACTACCACTCGATCTGCATATATTGTGCTAGACATTACCGATCCGGAATCAGCACCAACCCTGATTGCTGAAATTACTGATCCCAATCTGGGTTACACCATTGGCGCGCCTACATTAGTCAAACAGCGTAAAGCCGGCATCGTTAACGGCTGGAATACTCCCGATGTGAATAATTGGTACCTGGCCTTTGGTTCAGGCCCTATTGGTAGCCAGGGACTGACTAATGGTCGCAGCAACCAGAATGCCCGATACTATCTTTATGATCTGGGTGATGCCGCATTGACCATTCCTCGTACCCCTGGGATGGTTTCAGGATTTCCTCAAACACTATCTTCCGCAACCAGCTTCGTGGGAAGCAGCACCGCTACAGATTGGGACTTTGATTACCATGATGACGCGGTCTATTTTGGAGTATCTGGCTATGCCGCATCAACTAACAACGGTTCATTACAGCGCATGACTGTCACTAGTAGTGCCGCTAGCTCAACTTTCAGCCCATTGTTGGCGTCAATCCAACCCATCACCGCAGCGCCCTACACGCTTGTAGATGCACTCGGGGAATACTGGGTCTACGTTGGTTCAGGTCGATTCTTGACCAACGATGACAATATTGGCATCGAACAACAGCAATTTTACGGCATAAAGGATTCTCTCAGTTCCGCCGTAACTATTTCCGACATGGTGGATTCATCAAATATTCAGGTATTTGCTGATGGTTCGATAGTGGATCCGACAAACGGGCCGTCCTTCGACGTAGAAATAGATAGTGTGACAATTTCTGATACCGATGCCCTGAGGGGGGCCATTCAAGGCAAAGATGGTTGGTACATCAACCTTGAATACGATGGTACTAATCCCAGCGCGAGGGTAACCAATGTCGCTAATTCGATCGGCAAGACACTGTTATTTGTAGACTACCAACCCGGTACAGATTCCTGTGCACCTGAAGGAACCAGTAACCTATTTGCACTTGATTTTCAGAGTGGTACCGCGCCCGAACACGGTGCACTGGGTTTTGATTCAGGCACTACCAATAATAGTGAATACCTTGCAGTCAGCAGTGTTTCTCTTGGAAAAGGTTTGTCTTCTGAACCCGTCACCCATACCAACGAGGACGGTGATGTTCAAGTGATCACCCAAAGTTCCACCGCTGCAATCGAGACTACCGGATTAGGTTTAGCTGGTACTACTGATGGTCGTCAATCCTGGAGAGTAATTGAGGATTGGCGTAACTAAGAGGGTGCATACAGTGATCAGCCCAGGCCTGACTCCAACCGCTCTACCGTCAGAACTGATCACTATTTTCAACTTTACACAGATCAAAAGCAGGTTCTTCATAGGGGTGGGACGCGCGCAACGCACTGACCACCGCTTTGATCACTGAATCTTCACAAACCATTTCGATTCGATATTCCTCAACCTGCTCTACCCGGCCCAGCTGACCAATGAATGGTTCGCTTCCCTGCAAGGCGCGGAACTGCCCTGTACCTGGGGTTTGCCAGCAGCAACTATCGTAGTTTCCAATCCTGCCAGCACCCGCTTCAAACAATGCCTGCTTAACCAGCTCCAGATGGGGAGTTGGTACATATACGCAAAGCTTATGCATTGGAGTTCATCCTTGTTAACCGCTGTTAATTCTAATTAACCGACCCAAACACGCGCGTTATAAAACATCCGCATCCAGGCAGCGTCTTCACTCCATTGCTCTAACGATTGATCCGGATACCAGGAATTTTGCACGGTACGGAAAACCCGCTCCGGGTGGGGCATCATAATGGTAACGCGGCCATCAGCCGTGGTGAGTCCGGTTATACCATCCGGTGAGCCATTGGGGTTTGCCGGAAACTGTTCGGTAGATTGACCATAATTATCGACATATTGCATGGTAATTTGCTGGTTAGTGCGCAGTTGAGTTAATGCCTCGCTTGAAGCCTGAACCCGACCTTCGCCGTGGGCGATGGCCACTGGAATGCTACTGCCTTCCATACCCTGCAAAAAGATCGATGGGGATTTCTGGATCTGCGTACGTACAAACCGGGATTCAAATTGGTCAGATCGGTTACGTACAAATTCGGGCCAATGCTGCGCACCGGGAATCAACTCCCGTAATTGGGACAGCATTTGGCAACCGTTACAAACCCCAAGGCTAAATGTACTCGGGTCTTCAAAAAAACGCTGGAACTGATCCCGCACGGCGCTGTTAAACAGCACAGATTTAGCCCAACCGCCGCCAGCGCCCAATACATCTCCGTATGAAAAACCACCGCAGGCGACTAATCCTTTAAAGCTATCGAGATCAACCTGCCCGGAAATAATATCGCTCATATGCAGGTCAATCGCGTTAAAGCCAGCACGCTCGAAAGCTGCGGCCATCTCGACTTGACCGTTTACGCCCTGCTCTCTCAATATCGCAATGCGGGGACGAACACCGGTATTGATGAAAGGTGCTGCCGGGTTTTGTTGTGGATCAAAACCTAGCTCGACACTGAGGCCAGGGTTTTTATCGTCAAGCAGTCGATCAAACTCTTGTAATGAGGTTTCAGGGTTATCCCGCAGTGCCTGTATCTGATAACTGGTTTCACTCCATAGGCGCCGATATTCGGTACGACTAGCGGACAATACCGATGCACCCATATTGCTGATATGAATTCGGTTAGCGCTATTTAAGGTACCAATCCAGCTGCAATATTCACCCAGTGCCAGCTCTTCAATTTGCTGATTCACCGATGCTAAATCCGATGTTTTGATTTGCAATACCGCACCTAATTCTTCGTTGAACAGTGCGCCCAATAGGTTGCTATTATTCAACTCAATATCAATACCCACGTGACCCGCAAAGGACATTTCGCAAACCGTGACGAGTAAACCACCGTCGGAACGATCGTGATAGGCCAGTAGTTGCTGTTGATTGCGCAGGTTTTGTACCAACTCAAACATCGCCTTGAGGATTTGCGGGTTTTCCAGATCAGGAGATTGATCTCCGGTTTGCTGATAAACCTGCGCCAGCGCCGAACCACCCAGGCGGTTTTTACCTGCACCAAGGTCGATCAGCAGTAGCTTGGTGTCCCCCTGGTCAGTCACTAACTGGGGCGTACTGGTTTTGCGCACATCCGTCACCGGCGCAAATGCGGTGATCACCAACGACAGGGGGGAAGTTACGGATTTGTCCGCTTTGGAATCGTTCGAGGAATCCGGCCAAACCGTACGCATTGAAAGGGAGTCTTTGCCGACTGGGATCGCTATACCTAATTCAGGGCACAACTCCATTCCCACCGCTTTAACCGTATCAAATAGTGCTTCATCCTGGCCGGTGTAACCCGCCGCCGCCATCCAGTTTGCAGAAAGTTTGATGTCGGATATTTTTTCAATAGAGGCCGCGGCAATATTAGTAATCGCTTCTGCCACTGCAATGCGTCCAGATGCCGCAGCATCGATAAGCGCTAGCGGTGTACGTTCTCCCATCGCCATCGCTTCGCCGCTATAGCTGTCCAACGAGCTAGAAGTAACAGCTACATCCGCAACCGGTACCTGCCAGGGGCCAACCATCTGATCACGGCAAACCATTCCGGTAATCGATCGATCACCGATATTGATCAGGAAATCTTTCGAGGCAACGCTGGGAAGTTGCAGTACGCGGCGTGCCGCTTCGGTCAGTTCAATATCCGCAGTATTCAGGCTGTCTTTGCTGTAATCCAAGCGCTGAACGTCGCGTATCATCGCTGGTGGTTTGCCAAACAGCACAGACATAGGCAGATCAACAGGGCTGTTGTTGAACTGGTCGTCTTTTACTTCGAGATGTTTCTCCTCTACTGCGGTGCCGACCCATGCAAACGGGCAGCGTTCACGTTGGCAGATCTTCTCAAACTGATCCATCCGTTGCGGATCAACCGCCATTACGTAACGCTCCTGGGATTCGTTACACCAGATCTCTAATGGTGACATACCTGGCTCATCGTTGAGCACTTTGCGCAGATCAAACCGGCCGCCAACACCGCCATCTTTCACCAATTCCGGCAGTGCATTTGAAAGCCCGCCGGCGCCGACATCGTGAATAAACAGAATCGGATTGTCATCACCAAGTTGCCAGCAGCGGTCGATCACTTCCTGACAACGGCGTTCCATTTCAGGGTTATCACGCTGCACTGAAGCAAAATCGAGATTTTCATCGCTAGCGCCCGAAGCCATGGATGAGGCTGCGCCGCCACCGAGGCCAATCAGCATCGCTGGTCCGCCCAGCACAATCAGATTAGAACCCGGGGCAAAATCATGTTTTTCGACCTGGCGGGCACGGATATTACCCATGCCACCGGCGATCATAATGGGTTTGTGATAACCCCACATCTCCCGCCCTTCTGGGCCTTCGGCCTGCTGCTCAAAACTACGAAAATAACCACTGATATTGGGGCGGCCATATTCGTTGTTAAACGCTGCTCCGCCGAGTGGCCCCTGGGTCATGATTTCGAGGGCAGATACAATTCGGTCTGGTTTACCGTAATCATTTTCCCAGGGTTGGGAAAATCCAGGGATATTCAGGTTGGATACGCTGAAGCCAGTCAAACCTGCTTTAGGTTTGGAGCCACGGCCTACCGCGCCTTCGTCACGAATTTCGCCACCGGAGCCGGTTGCGGCACCGGGAAAAGGTGCAATCGCTGTCGGGTGGTTATGGGTTTCCACCTTCATCAGGATATGAATTTCTTCCTGGCTGTAGCCATATTCCCGCGAATCAGGGTTGGGGAAAAAGCGCCCCGCTTTACTGCCTTCGATCACCGAAGCATTATCCGAATAAGCACTTAATACGCCCTGAGGGTTGAGCTTGTGGGTATTTCGGATCATATCGAACAGCGAATTGTCCTGCTCCTCTCCATCGATAGTCCATTGAGCGTTAAAGATTTTATGGCGGCAATGTTCCGAATTGGCCTGAGCGAACATCATTAGCTCGATATCGTTTGGGTCTCGGCCAAGCTCGCGGAAGCTATCCGCCAGGTATTCGATCTCATCATCCGCCAATGCAAGACCAAGATCAGCGTTTACCTGGTGCAGCGCCGCGGCACCCTGCTCTAGCACCGGAACGCTTTGCAGTGGTTTCGCGCTATGTTGTTCAAAAATACGTTCTGCCTGGTCCACTGGCAGCAGAGTTTCAGTCATCGGATCGTATAGCAGCGCGTCAATATCAGCGTGCTCTGCTGAACTTAATGGCTGAGTTGTCTGCAAATGATATTGCACACCCCGCTCTACCCGATTCACCTGGGTCAATCCGCAGTTGTGGGTGATATCCGTGGCTTTGCTGGACCAGGGTGAAATGGTTCCGAGGCGGGGAATCACTAGTATTTCAAGCCCTGCGTCGCTGGCCTCTTGCTTCAGGGTTTCGCCATAGCTCAGAAGCTGCTCAAGCTTGCTGGTTTCATCCGGCGACAAAGGTTCTTGTAGAGATACAAAATGTACATAACGTGCCGTCACAGCACTGATTTTGTTTCCTGAGCTGTTCTTCAGCTGACTAAGTAGTTTGGTAATACGAAAACTGGAAAGGGCAGATGAACCCTGGAATTGAAGCATGGAGATGAATGGCCTCTGGCAGGAGAATCTCGGATAGTATTTAGGGCCGCAATGATACCGGAGTCGGCGGTTCATAGACACGCTTTAGCTATGTAGAAGTGGTTTTCTGGATAAGGTTTTATGGGATTGCGTGAGCCAGAGGTTACATTCAGCTGGAATCAGATTAGTTACGGGATGGTTTGATCAACCAGATCACTCTGCCAACGATAGATTCAAATGGCATTGCGCCAATTTGCTGTATGGAAACACTTTCATTACTGAGGCCTTTTGCCCAGAAGGTGTGCTGTTCGCTATCTACCGAGACGACCTGTTTGATCATTCGACCGTATTGGGGATGGTCGAACACTAGCCGTTGACCGGGGTGAATAAAACGCCGCTTAAACAGGGTAAGCAAAACAACATAGTCACCGCGGTTGAGCTGCGGTGACATGCTTTGTCCGACTACTCGGTGAATGGTAATCACCGGAGCGATCTATCCCAGTTTTGGGTAAACCACTTGCTGTGCAGGTGGATATGGACATTCTGCGCTGAATGTATCAACACTTTTGGTTGCCCAGAAGATCTCTGCGAATCGATTCACTTTAGTCAGCAAATCAAGAGCGGCTGCCTTATCCACGCCTTGCTTGGCTTTGGAAGCAGTCAGCATGATGCTGTGGGTCAACTCGTGCAGCTCAGGGTACGCTTCGAGCTGAGGTGTTTTGATGTAGTCACCCCAAATTACCCGAATCTCGTCTTTAACTTTTGCGCCGTGTACTTCTTTCTCAGCAATCAGGCGACTTACGGTGTTCTGGGTAGCGATGCTTTGCTCTTTGCCATTTTGCTCTTCAAGAAGATCGATCATACGAATTACAGTAAGCGCAGCTAGCTGTGCGCTGATTGGGTCATAAATTTTGCAAGGGATATCGCAATGGGCTGAGGCAGTTTCAAATCCGATCTGGCTGTCCAGTCGGCTGACAATTCGATGTAACATATTAAGCTCCTGTTAAAACAGAAAAGGGTAACGAGGTATTTACACCTCCATTTTGAAATCCCATCCTCATCAAATAGATTTTGGACAGGGTTCTACAGTCAATCAAGCTTGATTCAGGAGCACAATAAAGACGCACTCATTACAAGGTTATAAATTGAAGCAGCTCAACCGGTTGTGCCATTATATAAAGCTATACGGCAGCGTCAATCCGGCAAACTGTTGACCGGTAAGTGCCGGCAAATCGCGAAACCGGAACCGTTGACTATACTATATGTAATGTTCAACAAAGATTCGCGGGTTTGATAAAAAAGAGCGCCCGATTATCAAAAGCCAGACTGAAAAAACAGTTGAAACGATCGAACTATTACACGTCGAAGACAGTGATTCGGCGGCGATGTTGCTCGCGGCTAATATACAGCAGTACAAATTAATTCACATAAATATCACCCGAACTACCTCTATTGCGGAAACAGAACAGATTCTCAAGGAGCGTTCTTTTGATGCTGTTATTCTTGACCTGACACTTCCCGATTCTTACGGGTTAAGCACTATAGGCAGGGTACGTAAAGCGGCGATAAATACTCCAATCGTAATACTCTCTAGTGAAAACAATGATGATCTTGCTGTCGAAGCGATCAAATCCGGCGCGCAGGATTTCCTGTATAAAGGTGCAGCCCAGGGCTTGACGGTAATCCGTTCAGTTCGTTATGCAATTGAACGAACCAAGGCAGAACGCAAATTAAAATCACTGGCGAAAAGAGACAGCCTGACCCAACTGCCGAATCGGTCAGCTTATTTGAGTCAGATCGCCATGGGTATCGGCCGTGCCGCGAGATACCATACCAATATTGGCCTGCTATTGATGGATCTGGATAAATTCAAGCATATCAATGATACGCACGGCCATCAGGTTGGCGATCAATTTTTGATTGAAGTGTCCCGCATGGTTCAACAAACCCTACGCAACTCCGACTTTTTTGCGCGACTCGGTGGAGATGAATTTGTCATCGTCATAGAGAGCATCGCAAAAATAGATGAGCTGCAAAGTGTTGCAGACAAGATATTGAATTGTCTACGCAACAGCATTATCTCAATAGAAACCCACCAATTAAAACCATCCGTGAGTATTGGAATTACCCTGTTTCAGGGCGGAGTAAACAACCCCAGCCCCGAGCTGCTAATGCGCAAGGCCGATGTCGCCATGTATCATTCAAAGGAACAGGGTGGCAATAGCTATCAACTTTTTAGCGAGTCGACCAACCTGGATCGTTCAAAATCATTTGAACGGTTCCAGTCACCACCCTTTGATTCAGTAATCCCTTTAGGTTAATCGGCCTGTCGACGCAGGAACGCAGGAATATCCAGGTAGTCCATATCCAGCTCACCGCTTTCAAGCACTGCTGAGTCGCGCCGTCGGTATTGTCCCGCGCCAACTACCTCTACAGAATCTGGCTCGGAACCAGGCTGTTCAATAGGCACGAACTCTGCCAAAGGCTCGGGAACGTATACAGGTGCTTCCACACTCACCGGCTGCGCACGCTCGGTACCAGGCACAAGCGTTAGCGTCGTATCACCAATTCCGGTAGCAACGATGGTAACCCGCAAGGTGTCGCCCAAACTGTCATCAATCACAGTACCGGTCACTACGGTAGCATTGTCCGATGCGAACTCTTCAACCGTATCACCTACTGTAGAGAACTCACCCAAGGATAAATTGGGCCCGGCGGTAATGTTCACGAGGATGCCTTGTGCGCCCTGCAAATTAATATCTTCAAGTAATTTGCTGTGCAGTGCCGCCTGAACTGCTTCGTATGCACGATTTTCACCGCTGGCTTCACCACTGCTCATCATCGCCATACCCATTTCAGACATCACAGTACGAATATCAGCAAAATCGACATTCATCATGCCGGGGTTGACGATCAATTCTGCAATACCTTTTACCGCACCTTCAAGCACATCATTCGCTGCAGCAAAAGCATCAATCAATGTGGTCTGCTCACCCAATACCTCAAGCAGTTTTTCATTGGGTATGGTAATTAACGAATCGACATGCTGGCTCAGCTCTTCAAGACCTGTATCAGCAATGCGTGCACGCTTCTTGCCTTCAAACGGAAATGGCTTCGTCACCACCGCAACCGTGAGAATATCCATCTCTTTTGCGATCTGCGCTACAACGGGCGCAGCACCTGTGCCAGTACCACCACCCATTCCGGCGGTAATAAACACCATATCAGCGCCTTTAAGCACCTCGGCGATTCGATCCCTGTCCTCCTCTGCGGCCTTACGGCCAACCTCTGGATGTGCACCTGCACCTAACCCCTTGGTAATTCCAGTACCGATCTGCAATAAAGTTTTTGCGTTAAGATCATTTAGCGCCTGGGAATCAGTATTCGCGCAGATAAAATCTACACCGTCAATACCACTATTCCCCGCCATATGTTCAACGGCATTTCCACCACCGCCGCCAACACCAAATACCTTAATTACAGCACTTTGCGGTACGTTATCTACTATTTCAAACATGGTCACCCCCTATGTGAACCTGAACACCCAAATAAACTTGAAGCATTTTATTACTTCCAAAAAAGTCGTTTTTCATTACAAATTTTGCTTAAACCAGTTTCTAATTCTTGAGAAAAAATTCTCAATTCCATTGATATGTTCGTTACGTTTTCGGCCATCTTCCTGAGCCTTTTTTCCATACATCAACAAACCCACGCCGGTGGAATAGATCGGATTCGCGACGATGTCGCTCATACCATTTATGCCATGTGGTGCGCCCAACCGGACTGGCATGTGAAATACCTCTTCAGCCAGTTCTACCACTCCTTCCATTTTTGAGGAGCCGCCGGTCAATACGATTCCTGCTGGAATCATGTGTTCGAAACCACTTCTTTTCAGGTCTGCCTGTATTAAGGAAAACAGTTCTTCGTAACGCGGTTCCACCACTTCGGCCAGTGACTGCCTGGAGAGTTTTCGCGACGGTCTGTCGCCGATCGATTCAACATCAATGGTTTCTTCAGAACGTGCCAGCTGTTTAAGTGCGCAGCCGTAACGCATCTTCACTTCCTCGGCAGAATCCATCGGTGTTCTGAGTGCAACTGCAATGTCATTGCTCACCTGATCACCTGCTATTGGGATCACCCCGGTGTGAACAATTGCACCATCTGAAAAAATCGCGATATCAGTGGTACCACCACCGATATCAACCAAACAAACACCAAGGTCACGTTCATCATCGGTTAGGACCGAGTAGCTGGATGCCAGTTGTTCAAGAATCAGATCGTCGACATCAAGACCACAACGACGAATACATTTTTCAATATTCTCTGCTGAATTGACCGCACAGGTAATTAAATGAACCTTTGCCTCAAGACGTACACCGGACATGCCCAGTGGTTCTTTTACACCTTCCTGATCATTGACGACATAATCCTGCGGCAGGATATGCAGAACCTTCTGATCTGCCGGAATAGCTACAGCCTGTGCTGCATCGATAACCCGATCAATATCACTTTGCTGTACTTCCTGATCGCGGATTGCAACAATGCCGTGTGAGTTGAGACTACTGATATGGGTTCCGGCAATTCCCGCATATACGGAATAGATGTCACAGTCAGCCATCAATCCTGCGCCTTCTACCGCGCGTTTAATCGACTCGGTTGTAGACTCGATATTAACCACCACGCCTTTCTTCATGCCTCTGGAGCGATGGGATCCCATACCGACAATTTCAAGTTCACCGTCGTCCTGGATTTCGGCTACCAGCGCCACTACCTTGGATGTACCGATATCCAGAGCAACAATCATTTTTCCGGCATTATTATTGGCCATTACCGATTTTCTCCATCATGCTTTTTATTGCTCCGCCGGGATACGGCCGCTCCATTGCTGTAGCGAAAGTCCATTGTCAATACAGTAGCGCGCTGCTCTAGCGTCGTTGCTTTCCATAGAGTAAAAAAACGTTCCAGCCGTTTTTCAAATTCATGCTTCCCCAAAACCACATCATGGCCACCGGCTACTTTTATTGACCAACTACCGGTATTGCTATGGCTTAGCTGTTCGATAGCAATATTTTTCGCAGCAAACATCGGTTCAAGTTCCAGGAATTTTTCTACCAGGGCTGAATCAGTCAGTTCTGAACCATTGAGTATTGGTAGTGATGAAAATTCTATCCGAGCACCATCACTGGAAAAAACCTCTCCATTACTATCAACTAAACCAGCAGCACCCCAGCGAGCAACAGGAGCTCTTTCCGAGACCATCACTTTAATCTGGTCAGGCCATTGCTTTCTGATCTGCACATCATTTACCCAGGGTATCTGCTCAATATTTAACGCCAAACTTTCAATATCCATTTCAAAAAAACGCTGATCCACCAGGTTTGTTAATAACATTTGCAACTTGACCTGATCAATATTAGTCATCTCTCCGCCTACTGCGATTGATGTAACAGGCCGATTAACAAAATTATTTATAACGATCCTTTTTTCATAAACAAACGCCGCAACCAATATAAAAAATGCAACTAACAACATACGAAAAAATAGCTTCTTCAATAACATGGCTGCTTGCAGCCATGTCGCAGTCGTTACCGGTTTTGCCCTGGAACTTGCGCCATTATTTTTGTTTCGTTTGTGCTCTACATTCCGGCGTTTTTTGGCATTTTTTTGTTTGCCGGGAAAATAATTTTCGAATGTACTGGTAGCCATAGCGCTATAGACTGGTCGCCAAAATTTCGAGTACTAGTTGCGGATATGTCATCCCGGTAGCAGCCGCAGCCATCGGCACCAAACTATGATCTGTTAAGCCAGGTACTGTGTTTACCTCAAGAACCCAAAAATCGCCCTTTGCATCACGCATAAGATCAACCCGCCCCCAACCACTACAGTCCAGACTTTGGAAAGCAGCCAGGGATAGCTCTGCCAGAATTTTCTCCTGTTGTTCGGTTAGCCCGCAAGGGCAGCTGTATTTTGTATCGCTATCCTGATACTTGGCATCGAAATCGAAAAACTCATTATCTGTGTTGAGGCGAATAGCGGGTAACGTTTTTCCGGCTAGTATCGTTACGGTGTACTCCTCGCCCGTTACCCATTGCTCAACCAATATGGAATTACTAAATTCTCTGGCGCTGGCAATCCCGTCGGTTAATTGCTGATCATCACGGACTTTGTGTATACCTATACTTGAACCTTCCGTTGCAGGCTTTACTGCGAGCGGATAACCAATGGTTTTTCGCCAGCTTCCATCATCCTGTTCTTTATTACTCAAAAGCTGAAAATCGGGCGTGGCAATGTTCAGCGCCTTCCATATCCATTTACTTTTTGCCTTGTTCATTGCAATGGCCGATGCCATCACTCCGCTACCGGTGTAAGGAATCCCTGCTAATTCCAATGCACCCTGAATCGTGCCATCTTCGCCGCCCGGGCCGTGCAGGGCGATAAAGACCCGGTCTACGTTTTGGATTTTCAACCGTTCAACCAGATTACCGTCCGGTTCAATTTTAAATGCATCGACCTTCATCTCGAGGAGCGCTTCAAGCACCGCGTTGCCGGTCTTAAGGGACACCTCCCGTTCAGCGGACTGGCCGCCCATTACAACCGCAACCCTGCCAAAATCGGATGACTTATGATTAGTTAAAATCACACTAGACATCTTTTTTCTCTGTTCGATGATTTTCAACAATTTGTCGAGAAACCTGATTTACATTGCCAGCACCCTGTACCAAAACAATATCGCCATCTACTGATATTTTTTCGAAGGTCTTGATCGCTTCGTCCAGCGACTGCACATAAATGGGATCAACATCACCGCGTTGACGAATACTCTGACTCAGGGCACGACTGTCGGAACCGGAAATACGCTTTTCGCCGGCTGAATATACATCCAGTAGAATCAACAAATCGACTTTCGATAGTACTCGTACAAAATCATCATATAGGTCTCTTGTACGGCTATATCGATGGGGCTGGAATATCATCACCAGACGTCGATCAGGCCAGCCGTCTCGCACCGCATTCACAGTTGCATCCACTTCATTAGGATGATGCCCATAGTCATCAACCAGCATCACCTGTTTGCTCTCTGTTTTCAGTTCAGAAATCTGAAACCTTCTTTTTACACCTTCAAACTCTTTAAGTCCGGCAACAATGGCTCGATCCGAAACACCTTCGTCGGATGAAACTGCTATCGCAGCAAGTGCATTCAGGATATTGTGGCGGCCAGGCATATTCAGATCGATTTGAAGTGATTTTAATATGCCTGGCCGTTCCACATGAGCAGAAATTCTGTTTTTAATCTGTTTCACTTCCGTCGCTCGAAAATCCGCGTCTTCAGAAAACCCGTAGGTCAAAGTAGGTCGGCCAAACTTTGGCAGCAATTCCCGAACTACCGGATCATCAATACAGGCAACTACCAACCCGTAAAACGGAAGGTTATGGATAAAATCCAGAAAGGTGTTTTTAAGCTGTTCAAAATCACCCTGATAGGTAGACATATGATCCATATCGATATTCGTTACAATCGATACCATAGGTTGCAGATGCAAAAATGACGCGTCACTTTCATCGGCCTCAGCAATCAGATAACGGCTTTCACCCAATTTTGCATTGGTAGCCGCACTTGTTAGTAATCCACCGATCACATAAGTAGGATCCCGTTCACCTTCTAAAAATACAGAGGCCAACAAACTGGTTGTAGTCGTTTTTCCGTGGGTACCCGCAACTGCAATTCCGTGCCGATAGCGCATCAATTCCGCTAACATCTCCGCTCGAGCAATCAATGGAATTCGGGATCGGGTTGCTGCAACAATTTCCGGATTGGTTGGAGAAATTGCTGTTGAACGTACGACTACATCGACACCTTCTACATTTTCTTCACAATGGCCTATTTTTATTTCTGCACCTAACTCCTTCAGACGTTGGGTCGCAGCATTTTCCTTGATATCGGAACCTCGAATTTTGTATCCCTGGTTCAACAATACTTCAGCTATTCCACACATGCCTGCACCACCAATACCAATAAAGTGGATACGCTGAATTCTTCTCATCTCTGGAATGTGGTGTATTTGCGTTTGCATACTTTCTAATAATTTCTTCTTTTAAGTTCTGTATAGATAAATTCTGATTTTTCTACTGCACTAGCTCTAAGCAGTAATTTTCAACCTGATGAACAGCATCTGGTTTTGCGACACTTCGGGCCTTATTTGCCATCTCTATTAATTGCTGGGGCTCTGTGCAAAATTGGTCGATCAGCTCCCCTAATGATTCTTTGTTCAGGTCTTGCTGCTGAACAATCAATGCTGCACCCACTGATGCAAGGTAATCAGCATTCTTTGTTTGATGATCATCGACCGCACTGGGATACGGCACCAGGATCGATCCCACTCCCACCGCGGCCAGTTCGGCAACTGTCAGAGCACCCGACCTACATACCACCAGGTCCGCCCAACCGTATGCTTCAGCCATGTCCTCAATAAATTCTTCAATTTTTACTTCCACACCCATCTCTTTATAACGCTCAGAAGTGGGCTGGCTTTTGCCTTTTCCTGCCTGATGCCAAATATTGGGTTTATTGGTACATTTCATCTCGGCTATCGCCGCGGGAATGGTTTGGTTAATCGCCGCTGCACCCTGGCTTCCACCCAGAACCAGTAAATTTATCGGTTGCCCGAGCGCAACATCAGCTTTTCTTTTTTCATATGCTGCTATCTCTGTCAGCTCTTTTCGAACTGGATTACCGGTAGTTCTAAGCTTTTTATGCTGTTTACCAAATGCATCAGGAAATGCCTGCAGTACTCTGCTCGAAAGATAAAATAGAGCCCGGTTTGTCATACCTGCTGCTGCATTCTGCTCATGTATGAGTAATGGCTTTCTTGAAAGCCATGCGGCAATTCCACCGGGTCCCGCGGCAAACCCACCCATACCGACTACGCAATCCGGCTCCACCTGTTTAACTATTTTTCGTGCCTGTTTGACCGCTCGCACTAACTTCAGCGGCGCACTCAACCAACTTACTATTCCCTTCCCTCTTAACCCTTTTATCGAAATGTTATGCAACGGGATATTTTCGGCCTCTACATATGGGCCTTCAAAACCACCCTCCGAACCAATCCATTCCACTACAAAGCCGTCAGCTCTTAACTGCCGTGCCAACGCCAGGGCCGGAAAGACATGGCCTCCGGTACCGCCAGCCATCAACAGAAACTTTTTCGGTGCTGGCTGAAGGATCATGACTCTTTACCCTTTTTTGATCCCTTTTTAGGGGTAACCACACCAGCACTATCTTCATCCCGCAATTCGTAGCCAATACGCAACGCCAGCCCCATCAACATGCAATTGGCCAGCAAACTACTGCCTCCGTAGCTTACAAATGGCAGGGTAAGCCCTTTGGTAGGTAGCAGCCCGATATTTACACCCACGTTTACTAATGACTGAATCGCGAATAGCAGTGCAATTCCGTACAACAAATAGGCGTGGAAAAACCAGCCCTGTTTTTCTGATCGGTAACCCAGCTGGAAGCAGCGAAATACGATGACTGAAAACAGTGCCAGCAATACCAAAACACCTACAAATCCCAGCTCTTCACCAATAATGGCGACGATAAAATCGGTATGGGCTTCAGGCAGGTGTGCCTGCTTTTGAACACTGTTACCCAATCCGACTCCCATCGGGTGTATTCCCCCGCGACCAAATGCAGCCAATGCCTGAATCAACTGATAACCGGTATTATTTTCATCAGCCCAGGGGTTCATATAAGCCGTGAGTCGATCTACCCGATAGGGCTGCAATACCGCTAGCAAGCCACCCAGGCTCAAGCTTCCCAAGATCAGTAACAGGAACCGGTAAAAATTCATGCCCGCCAGAAATAGCATCCCCATAATCACGCTAAACAACACAACCAGACCACCGAAATCCGGCTCCAGCAACAATAGAAAACCGATAAGGGCCAACAACATCATCGGCTTTAAAAAGCCTAACCAGTACTCCTTCACATCGTGACCATGGCGCACCAGATACCCTGCGACATAGATAACCATAAATACTTTTACAAACTCTGATGCCTGGAGATTAATGAATCCGAGGCGAATCCAGCGAGTACTGCCATTTACGTTTTTACCGATACCCGGTATCAATACCAATACCAACAGTACAAAGCAGAAAAACAACCAGAAGCCGCTAGTTTTCTGCCAAAAACTGGTTGGTGCAACAAACATAACAGTACCTGCGCATATCCCTAATACCACTTTAATAAAGTGACTTTTCATATAGAAAAATGGATTCCCGTGGGAGGCCGCCGCACTGATATCAATTGTTGACGAAGCTACCATTACCAACCCCAGCGCCAGCAAACTGCACACGCTCACCAATAACCACAGATCTATTTTGACCGGGTCAAACAAGGTTCTATTGGCAATGGCTGAAATCACTTCAGGCAGCCGCCTCAATTTTATAAACCAGTTCCTTAAACTGATCGCCACGTTGCTGGTAATTATCAAACATATCCAGGCTTGCACAGGCAGGTGAAAGCAAAACCAGATCACCCGGTTGTGCGTGTTGCCATGCAAGCTCAACCGCTTCAGTTAAATCTTTCACCATAAATATGGCGGTCGTTCCATGTAATTGTCTTTCGAGCTGTTTGGCATCACGACCAAACAAAAACAGGTTGGAAACAAAATGACTGACCGGCTCAATAAGTGGTGAGAAATCACTACCTTTTCCATCACCACCGGCAACCAAAAGGATTTTTCCAGACCGTGATTTACCCAATCCTGTCAATGCTGCGATACAAGCACCGACGTTGGTAGCCTTTGAATCATTAAAAAACTGCACGTTATCTATGTTCGCGACCCATTCGCAGCGGTGTGGTAAGCCTTTGAATTTTTTAAGACAACGGATCATTTTTTCTGTCGGAATTTCTACCAACATCCCCAGAGCAATGGCTGCCATTGCATTTAGAAAGTTGTGTTCTCCCTCAATTTTCAGGTCATCGGTAGAGATCAGTTTGCTATTTTCATAAGCAATAAACTGCACCCCATTTTCTTTAATCAGACCAAGTTGTCGTTCACACGGTTTATCCAATCCAAAACTGATCGAATTTTTATTGCTCTCCGCAACAGGAACCAGATCAGGTTGGCCGCGATTTATCACCAGGCTAAGGCAGTTAGAAAATATTTTTTGCTTGGCTTTTTTATACCCTTCAATGCCGCCGTAACGATCCATATGATCGTCAGACAGGTTCAATATGGTGGCTACGGCGGCATTGAGATTTTCTGTCGTCTCCAACTGGAAGCTGGACAACTCCAGTACATATAGTTGTTTTTTATCCTGCTCCAAAAGATCCAATACCGGTGTTCCAATATTGCCGCCCACGCCCACCGCAATGTCTGCCTCTTTTGCCATCTCACCCACCAGGGTCGTCACTGTGGTCTTGGCATTGGATCCGGTTATCGCAACAATTGGCGCGGTTACCTCTCTTGAAAACAGTTCGATATCACCAACAACACGGCCACCGTTTTTAATAACCGTATCGACTACCGCATTATCCACTGAGATACCGGGGCTGATGACTACTGTCTGTACCTGATCCAGATTCACATATGGCGAAGATAGATCCACGCCTACGATATAAGGTACTTCCGGAAACTCTGCGATTAACTGATCTAGCATCGGTGGATGTTCGCGGCTATCCATCACCGTAAAATTCGCATCGATTCTGCTTAAATATTTCACACAGGAGTACCCACTGATCCCGAGCCCCAATACGAGCCAGGATGTGTGTACTGTTTTGTCCTGATTAGATGTGTGTACTGTTTTGTCCTGATTAAGTGTCATGAGTTAATACGTTGCCTACCGTAATTTAAGCGTTGCCAGACCAAACAGAACCAGCATTACCGTAATAATCCAGAATCGGACAATCACTCTTGGTTCGGGCCAGCCTTTTAATTCATAGTGATGATGCAACGGCGCCATTCTAAAAATTCGTTTACCAGTCATCTTGAAAGATGCCACCTGCAAAATGACGGAAACCGTCTCCATCACAAATACCCCACCCATAATGAACAGCAAGATTTCCTGACGAATAATGAATGCGATAGATCCGAGTGCTGCACCCAACGCCAGAGCACCGACATCACCCATAAATACCTGGGCCGGGTAGGTGTTAAACCATAAAAAGCCTAGACCGGCTCCCGCAATAGCACCGGCAATAATGAGTAGCTCTCCTGCCCCGGGAATATATGGAATATTTAGATATTCAGAAAAATAGATATGCCCACTCAAATAGGCGACGATGCCGAGGGCTCCGCCCACCATTACCGTTGGCAGAATCGCCAGGCCATCTAATCCATCTGTGAGGTTTACTGCATTACTGGTTCCAACAATTACCAGATAGGCCATCAGGATATATAGTGGCCCGAGGTTAATCGCCACATCTTTAAAAAACGGTACGATCAGTTGAGTTTCTGCGGGAATCTGTGCAGTACTATAAAGAAAGTATCCGGCTATCAACGCAATCGCTGACTGCCAAATCAATTTCCACTTTGCAGAAAGGCCTTTGGAATTTTTTTCGACTACTTTACGGTAATCATCTACCCAGCCAATCACCCCGGTTCCTGCCGTCACCAACAATACTACCCACACGTAACGATTACTGAGATCACCCCAAAGCAGGGTGCTGATCACAATAGCCACTAAAATAAGCGCGCCACCCATGGTAGGCGTACCGGCTTTGCTGAGATGACTTTTCGGACCGTCATCTCGAATCGTTTGACCTATCTGGTTCGCCTGCAGGCGTTTTATCATTGCAGGACCAATCAGCAGAGAGATAAGCAATGCCGTTAAAACACCAAGAATTCCCCGTAGCGTCAAATAGCGAAAAACCGCAAAGGCGCCTTCATATTGGGTCAGATAATCAGCAAGCAGTAACAGCATCAGCCTAACTCCAATCCGTTGTCGACCATTTTTGTTACATTATTTTCTGTGGTCTTACTTAGCATTCTCACAACTTTTTCCATGCCTGCACTTCTTGATCCTTTAACCAGAACTACTGTCTGACTATTTAGCTTTTCCCGCAGCGCCAGAACCAGTTGATCGCGTTCCTGAAATGCACCACCACCACCCAGGTGAGATCCGATATATTCGGCATAGGTTGCGGCACTTTTTTCGCCAACGGTAAATACCGCATCAATTTTATTTTCAGCCGCTATCTGACCCATCGCCCGATGCAACTGTTCAGACTGATCTCCCAGCTCACCCATATCACCCAGCACCAGAATACGTCTGCCTGGATAGGTCGCGAGGGTTTCAATAGCTGCCCGCACCGAACCCGGGTTGGCGTTATAGCTATCATCGATAATCGAACTACCATTCACTCCATCAAGTGAGGCCATTCGACCCGGAACCGATTCCATTTTCTCAAGTCCGGTTTTTACTTGCTCAATAGTGGCACCCAATGCCATTGCCGCCGCCGCGGCTGCTAGCGCATTGGCAATATTGTGTTTTCCGGGAAGAGATAATCGAATGTCGATCTCCCGTTCCGGCGCTACCAGTACAAAGACCGAAATTTCAGGGTTATCGGTTTCCAGGTCCGCACAGAAAAAATCCGCATGGGTATCGATCTTTGAGGGATCGGTACTAAATGCAATCACCGAACTGCCTTCCGAAAGAGCCATAAGCCGCCACTTGAGATAGTGTTCGTCATCGGCATTTAGTACCGCTGTGCCGCCGGGGCGAATACCCGTGAGTATTTCTGCTTTGGCATTTACCACATCCGATAAACGACCAAATCCACTCAGGTGGGCGCGAGCTGCATTGGTGATAATGGCTACTTCCGGCTCGACCAGCGAAACCAGATAGCTAATTTCTCCACCGGCACTGGCACCCAGTTCAATCACACCGTATTGATGATCGTGCTCTAGCCGAAGTAGTGTAAGTGGCACTCCGATCTCGTTATTTAAATTCCCCCTGGTTGCCAGGGTACTGCCCATTTCAGAGAGAATTGAATGCAGCATCTCTTTAACGGTTGTTTTTCCACTGCTACCGGTCACCGCAACCAATTGGGCCTGACTGGCTTCACGGTTCAATCGAGCCAACTGCCCCAGTGCTATTTTGGTATTTTCAACTTTTATTTGTGGAAGCGGGGTAGCTACCGGCTCCGACACCATCAGTGCGGATGCACCGGATTTTTTTGCCTGATTACAAAAATCGTGACCATCAAAGTGCTCGCCTTTGATCGCAATATAAAGTTGCTCCGGTTTGAGTGTGCGACCATCAATACTTACTGAATCGAATGAGATATCACCACCCGATACCTGAGCACCTAGCGAACCTGAAATTTCTGAAAGCTGCATATGAGTCACCACCGTTAACTGCCTGCACCTAGAATATTTTGAACCACTTTTCGATCACTAAAATGAATTGACAAGGTCGCGTACTGCTGGGTTTGCTCGTGGCCTTTACCCGCAATTAATACATAATCCTTCGAATTCGCCTGACTGATCGCCCGCTCGATTGCCTGACCACGATCATGTATCACCTCGAGTGTTGCGCAGCCATTCATTCCAGCGATAATCGCATCGGTAATATCTTTTGGGGCTTCATTTCTCGGATTGTCATCCGTCAGAATAAGATGATCACAAAGCTGGTCGGCGGTTTTTCCCATCATCGCTCTCTTGCCCTGATCCCGATCACCACCACAACCAAATACGCAGATCAGTTGGCCCTGACAGACTTGCTTCAATTGATTGAGTGCTTTTTCCAGGGCATCCGGCGTATGTGCAAAATCAACAATGACGGTCGGTTGTGTCGCCTTGCCAAAGGATTCCATTCTTCCCTCTACAGGTACCAGAGTTTCAATCCCGGACAAAACTGTTTCGAGCTTTACACCGGATACACAGAGTGCAGCGATCGAAGCGAGCAAATTGGACAGATTGAAATCCCCAAGCAGGGAAGATGTGAGCCGACCATTACCCCAGGGGGTTTGTATATCGGCACAGATTCCCTTAGGGTTCTCAACGATTTTTGCATACAGATCCGCTTGTTTTGAAACCAGACTATAACTGTACGTTTGAACAGCACCGGGCATATCCGCCAGTAGCTCTCGACCAAATTTATCGTCAAGATTAATAACCGCATAATTTAGCCCCGGAAGTGCAAACAGTTTTCGTTTTGCTTCACCGTAGGATTCCATTGAACCGTGATAGTCCAGATGATCCCGGGTTAGATTGGTGAAGATCGCCGTATCAACTTGAACACCAGATAAACGATGCTGCTCCAGTGCATGGGATGAAACCTCGAGCGAGGCCATTTGTGCTTGCTGATCACACCCCCAGGCCAATAACTCTTGCAGGACGATTGCATCGGGAGTCGTGTGACTAGCGGTATTTAACTGATCTAAAAATCCGTACCCGGTGGTGCCAACTACCATACATTTTTGTCCAGCTTTCTCCGCTAATTCAGCAATAATCCGACCACAACTGGTTTTTCCATTGGTACCGGTGATGGCTATCACGTTGAGTTGTTGAGAAGGTTCACCGTAAAATCGGCCAGCAATTTCGCCGGTTTTTTGTGCAAGATTTTCTACCTTTATGCAGGGTACCGGGAGATCATTTTGACCGGCACCATCCGCATTAATCAACACCGCCGACGCACCTTTCTGAACTGCCTGGTCGATATAATGACTACCGTCGGTGACGATACCCGGTACCGCCAGAAACAGATCGCCCTGGGTCACTTTTCGGCTGTCACTTTGAATACCGGTTACCGTAATATTCGATTCATCTGTTGTCAGCGCCTGCAACGGTAGTAACGCTGCTAAATCGTGATACGACTGATTCGATGATGTATGAATCATCGAACCTGCCTCGCAACTGCTGAGCCACTGGCTAACATCGGAATGACCGGTTGATCGGGAGTAATACTGTAGAGCCGCAGCGCGGCAGCCGTGACCCTTGAAAATACTGGTGCTGCAACCTGACCGCCATGATACTTCTCCCCAGCCGGATCATTAATCACTACAACCGTGACAAAACGCGGGTTGCTTGCGGGTGCGAGACCGGCAAATACAGCGATATAGTGACTGTCTTCGTAACCATTTCTGCCCACTTTGTGGGCGGTACCTGTCTTACCAGCTACCCGGTAGCCTGGAACTACCGCACGGGTACCGGTACCACCGGAAGCGGTTACGGTTTCCATCATGCGGATCACTTTTTCGGCAACTTGTGGCTTCATCACCAGATCCCCCACTGGAGGCTGATCGAGCTTGATGATGGATACCGGCTTTCTTACTCCGCCGGAGGCAAATATCGAATACGCCTGAGCTAGCTGTACTGGTGTGACTGACAACCCATAACCATAGGCCAACGTAGCACGCTGCACTGGTCGCCAGCTTTGATAGTTGGGCAATACCCCCAACCGCTCACCGGGAAATCCACTACCGGTATCCGAACCTATACCCATTCGGCTCAGGTAGTCACGAACCCCCGTTTCGGGCAATGCCAACGCAATTCGAGTAACGCCCACATTGCTGGATTTTTTTATCACACCGGATAGATCGAGCTCACCATAATTGGAGGCATCACTGATCAACTTTCCATCAATTCTAATTCGACCCGGGTGAACATTAATTCTGCTTTTTTCGTCAAACAACCCACTCTCAAGTGCAGCAGCGATACTGAAGGGCTTAATGGTTGAGCCAGGCTCGATCAGGTCGGTCATCGCACGATTACGAAATGCACCAAAATCCATATGCGTGCGGTCATTGGGATTCGCTGCGGGCTGATTCACCATCGCTAGCACTTCATTGGTTCTGGTATCCAGCACCACAACGGAACCAGAGCGAGCCCGATACTGTTTTACCGCTTTTTTAAGTTCATGATGGGCAATCGATTGAATTCGCATATCAATGCTGAGCTCTACTTCTTCGCCCGGCTTGTGCTTTTTGCCGTCATGCCAGGGTAGCTCCCGCACCACTTTTTGTTTGATACCTAGCATCACGTTACGCCGGCCAGGAACACTGGTCAGATGCGAATCAAACGCCAGCTCAACCCCCTCCTGACCACGATCATCAACATTGGTATACCCCAATAGATGAGTCGCAACTTCACCCGCAGGGTAATATCGTTTATAGGAAGGTTTCGCCGCAACGCCAGGGATATCCAGCTCCATCACTTTGGCAGCCTGATGAGGAGGCATACGCCTTTTCAGATATACAAACGTACCGTTACGTTTGGACTTAGCGGCTATTTTTTTGGCCATCTGCCGGTAATTAATACCAAGTGCTTTCGCCAGCTTTCGCCACTCTTTCGGGTGTTGATTTAAAATGGAGGGGTACATACCGATGGTTAACACCGGTGTACTAATGGCCAGTGGCTGACCGTTTCGATCGGTGATCACGCCACGCTCAGCCGACACTACCCGGCTCGGCTGCCAACGCTTGTCGCTGTAGTGCTGATAAAATTCGGGCTTCACAATGCACAGATCAACCAGTCGCCAAAGAACCGCTGCCAAAACAGCCACAAACAAAAACCCCAGCAATGCGAGCCTCCATCCTGTTGCAGTCATTGGTATCGGTTTATTTGCCATTGGTAATAATCACCCACTCAGAAGGGTTTGGTTCATGCATATCGAGTTCATTACGAGCCAGCGACCAGATTCGGTCGTGGGATGACCAGGTGCTGCGCTCCAGCAGCAACCGGCCCCATTCCAGCTGAAGTGTTCGCTGATTTTTTTTAAGGTATTGAATCTCAGCCGACAACGAGCGGCTTTTGTGCGTTGTATACACCACCGAAAGTGCGGAGCCCACCAGGCAAAAAGCCAGCGCGATAGTAATCAACGCTGGCATGAAGGTGCCTGTACTGGCGCTATCCGCTGCACAATTTTTATTTTTTTCCGGCATCCTTTTTCCACGCAAATGTCACACTATTTTTTCAGCTATACGAAGTACTGCACTCCTTGCTCTTCTATTTTGTTCCAGCTCTTTCTGCCCTGCTTTAATCTGCTTTCCGATACGTTTCATACGCTGGTTAAGATCAGCGGTTAATACCGGCATCTTGGCGGGAAATTTATCCCCCTTCTCATGCTCTTTGATAAATCTTTTTACAATGCGGTCTTCCAGCGAATGAAAACTGATGACCGCCAACCGACCTCCCGGTTTTAACAACTCCAATGCCTGATCCAGTACTGACTTAACCTGATCAAGCTCATTGTTAACCTCTATTCGAATCGCCTGAAATGTACGGGTCGCCGGGTGTTTGTTCTTTTCCTTTACCGGTATCGCCTCTACAACCAGATCAACAAGCTCAGCAGTGGTAGCAATCGGTCCATGTTCAGCCATATGTGCCAACAGGCCCCGGGCTATTCTTGTGGCGAAGCGCTCTTCGCCATACTTCTTTAATACCCGGACAATTTCGGCTTCCGATGCCTGAGCCAACCACTCGGAGGCGCTTAATCCACTGCTGCGATCCATTCGCATATCGAGCGGACCATCCTTTGAGAAACCAAATCCTCGGGAAGCATCATCCAGTTGTGGTGATGAAACCCCTAAATCAAACAACATCCCATCAATTTTTCCGGCGTAGCCAGCCTTATCAATACAACCCGTCAGACCCAAAAAACTTGTGTGGCAAATCGTGACCCGGGGATCCTCGCCAAACATTGTCGTCGCACATTCAATCGCCTGGTGATCCCGATCAATCACAATAAGGTGACCCTTCGAGCCTAGCTTTGAGAGGATCACACTGCTGTGCCCACCTCGACCGAAAGTACCGTCGACATACACACCGTCAGGCACGATAGCCAACCCCTCAACTGCTTCGTCGCACAATACCGGGCTATGACTAAACTGCTGTGGTTCCGGGTCCGTTATAGTTCTAACTCCGAGAGATCTTCACAATCATCAAACCCACCCTGGGAGCCTTCTGCGGTCCAGTCATCGCTGCGATTATTCAGATGATCGCCATCCCACAGATCAAACCGGTTCACCATTCCCACCAATACGGCATTTTTTTTGATACCTGCACGATCTCGCAAATGGGCTGAAATCAGAATTCGACCACTACGATCCATCTCGACCTCTTCTGCGTTGCCCAATAACAAACGCTTGAGATTTCGGGATGCTGATTTAAAATCACTTAATTTAACGAGCTGTGCCGCAACGCTCTGCCATTCATCAGCAGGGTATATGCGCAAACATTTTTCGTGGGTATCAACCGTGACTACCAACTTACCTTCACAGGAGGACAAAAGCGGCGCGCGCTGACGAGTAGGGATCGCCAAACGTCCCTTATCATCTACAGAAAGTGTTGAACTACCGGTGAACACTCTTTAGCCCAAAAAACTGCACATTTTTCCCCATTTACCCACTTTTCCCCACATATACCCAACTATAGGTAGAGCGTGGCTTACCTGTCAACAACAAACGTGGGTATATAGAACAAATAAAATGGCTTTAAAATCATGGATTTAGGCTTTCGCCTTAGCAAACATAAAGGTAAGAGCATTACCTTAGAGATCACTTTAAGTTTGCTGTTTTTGACCGAGGAGATCGGTCAATTTGCGAGGAATACAGAGAGTAATTTCGACTGGGCGAAACAAGCGGAGCTGTTTTGAGATGCTCCGAGGCGGAAAAACTAAAAAAGTGAGAGTCGGCCGGTAAGCCGGGTTCTGTCGAGGACAATCATTCATCTGTGATGCAAATCGCTTTGCACCTATAGCGACCTACCCGAATCCTGCGCGGGCCACGCATTGGATCCCTATTTGGTCTTGCTCCAAGTGGGGTTTACATTGCCACGAGATGTTACCATTCGCGCGGTGCGCTCTTACCGCACCATTTCACCCTTAC
>JAHRWD010000062.1 GCA_019090315.1 Pseudomonadales bacterium | reverse complement strand
TGCTGGGTGCGTTGACCGGCGATGCAGGCCTCAAAGGATCACAAATCGGTAAGATCGATATCTTCGATATGTCCAGCTATGTTGCGATAGAACACGATGCGGTGCGCCAGGCACTGAACTATTTAACCAAGGGAAAAGTAAAAGGGCGCACGATCCGCGCGCGAAAAATCACCTGATGGGAATAAATAACAGCTGATCAAAATGGCTCTCGTACAATGTAATACGAGGTTTTAGCGTGTTAGGTCAGGCGCGTTTTCCAACAGTAGGCTGGTATCAAGTTGCCTGACCCCTTGATACTTTCTTGATACTTTTGACCAAACCCAGCGACGATTACCAGGCTGTTGAAAACAGTCGTCCTGAATTTTTCCTTTGCGCACAAAATCAAAGACTTGCAGTTTTCGATTTTTCTCTACCCCCTGCATCCTGCATCCCTGTAGTCGCAGGCCCTAGTTACTCAGCCTCGCTTCGGGCCTGGGCAGACCAGAGCCACTCAAGCATAATTTCTCCCCCCGGCATAACCGGGGGGTTAGCTAATGATTAATGGCCCATCAATGCGCGTTTAGCCTCTGCTTCCAGGTTAATGTATGGCTTGCCTTCGACGGTTACCCCAACGAAGTCAATTGTTCCACCACTAAATTTGCTCGGTGAAGGATACCGCTCACTCACGGCATCACCACTGTCGTAGCCAACACATAAGCCGTCACCAGACAACGTGAACTTCGCGGGTTGGGTCCGTATTTGTTCTTCAGCGACCACTTTTTCATCGATGTAGAGCTTAGCTGCACCAATCGACTCGCCGTTATCACCTGTTTTCTCCTTTTTAAATTCCATCCCAAGTGTATATTTACCTGGCGCGAGTTTTATAGAAGACTCTATAACTTGCTCTGGTTTGATACCCAGGAAGTTGTAAACGTAATACAACTTGCTGTCTCTAATAAATAGCGAATGGCCACCAAATCTGGAGCCATGGGCAAAGATCACCCCTGAAGAGTCTTTAGTAACTTCTACATTTGCAAGAATCTTATAAGAGCGCCCCCTGACATTTACCGCATTCCCCTCAGGAACCGGTGCGGTATTGGGGTAGTAAATATATCTGTCTCTGGCAGGCTCTTGTGAAGGTCTTTCTATTGTTAGAATCTTTTCGACACTTCTATCATCAAGGGGCAGTACATTGTTCTTTTCCGCTTCTACAAACCAGGCGTCGATTAGCTCTTTTAATTTTTCCGGGTTTTCCCTGGCCAGGTCTTTGGATTCGGATCTGTCCTCATCGACGTGATATAACTCCCAGTCGTCTTTATCAAAGTTTCCCTTACCAGAAAGTGGCGCATGGATGGCGGCAGCTTTCCAGCCCTCTTTCCAGATACCACGGGAACCCAGCATCGCAAAGTACTGTACTTTCTTCTCCGTCGGGCCATTAGGTTTAGCATCAAAACTATAAGCCATGGACACCCCTGACAATGGCACCTGTTTTACGCCGTTGTATACCTCTGGCATTTCAAGGCCGATCAACTCTAGAAGCGTGGGCACTATATCGACTGAGTGATGGTATTGATGACGAATTTCCCCTCTAGCCTTTATCCCTTTTGGCCAGGAAATAACCAGAGGGTCATTGGTGCCACCAGCATATTGAGAGTAACGCTTAAACATCTTAAAGGGCGCAGAAAACGCTGAAGCCCAGCCAGTTGGAAAGTGGTTATATGTTTCTGGGCCACCTAAAACTTCGAGGTATTTGATATTTTCCGAGAGTTCGTCGGGATAGCCGTTAAAGAACTTATTTTCATTAACGGAGCCATTAGGGCTACCCTCTCCGGAAGCGCCATTGTCAGCAGCATACATGATGATAGTATTTTCGAGCTGACCACTTTGCTCCAGATAATCGACTACCCTGCCGACCTGAGCATCGGTATACTCAGAAAAACCGGCGTAGACTTCAGCCATTCTGGCAAATAATTTCTTTTCATCGTTATTGAGCGAATCCCAGGGCCGAACACCATCAACGGCGGCAGCCATATCTTCTCTCATGGGATTCATTGGCGTATTTACTGTGCCAGCAGGAAGAATGCCTTTTTCTATCATCCGACCCGTCACCCACTCTCGATAAGCATCGTAGCCTTTATCGAATTTCCCCTTGTACTTTTCTATGTATTCTTTTGGCGCGTGGTGAGGAGCGTGGTTGGCACCCGGGTTGTACCACATATACCAGGGTTTTGATGGATTGGTAGCCTGTTGGTCTTTAATCATGGCAAGGGCATGGTCGGCCAGATCTTTTGACAGATGGTAGCCGTCCTCTGGTCCAACTTCCTGCTCTACAAAATGATTATCTTCTGTTAAATCCGGATACCACTGGTTAGTTTCTCCGCCAACAAATCCATAGAAACGATCCCACCCCATCTGCAGCGGCCATTGTTTTTTACTGCCACCAGCGGCCACATCCTGTTCCGGAACATTATGGTTTTTACCAATCCAGAAGGTGCTATAGCCATTGTCCTGTAATATTTTTGACAATGGCGTAACTTCCGGGCCCATTCTACCGTTAGCACCGGGAAAGCCATTGGCCGTTTCAGTAATCGCGGCCATACTATTTAAGTGGTGATTTCGCCCCGTCTGGATCGTGGAACGCGTAGGCGAACACAGGGCTGTGGTATGCCACTGGGTGTAGGTCAGACCATTTTTAGCAAGCTTGTCCAGAGTTGGCATTTCAATAGCACCACCGTAGGGTGACCACGCTCCCAAACCGGTATCATCGTAAAGAACAAACAGAATATTTGGCGCCCCCTCCGGAGCAGACTTGGGCGTGTAGGGTGCCCAGTCAGATTCTGAATCTCTTACATCCAGAGCAATTTTGCCTTTGAATTCTGGTACTGCGTCAGAGGTCTTGGAATTTGCCGGGGCGACCTGATAGAGTATTACTACCCCTAAAACAAGCAAACTACAGGCAAACAGTTTAGAAAAAAATCTACGCGGGTTAGATATAGCTTTCACTTGGCTCTCTCCATTGATTTATTCGTATTTCCACTGATCACACGCTGTCAAACGACGGTACCCGGAATTAAAGTACACAAGGCAACGAGCTGAATAGTTTTTCCTTGCCGTGGAATATAAGGCAGGTTCATGATAGGCGCGTTGCATCAGATCGGCGCGTTGCATCAGATCGGCGCGTTGCGGGAGCACTATGACAAGTTGTTATTATTTTGCAAGCAATTTCCTCGCTTGGCGAGGGGTATGCGCTCCTGCCTAACTAAAGAAGGCGTTGTGCCTTGCAATCAAGCATTTCCCGAGAAGGATGAGTCGTTATAGGTATGCTGATATGGCTACCACGAGATCAACGTTCTTATAGCGGATAAAGTGGTTTTAGCGCATCGTCCGATGTTGGGTTTTTAGATTTGTGCCTGGTTTTCCGTTGGGTACCAACAAGGCTAATGAGCTGATCTGCTTCTGAAAAAGGTTTGGCTGATGGGCTGAACAAAGCGCTGTCCAGTTGTTGAATAATGGTAGCCAACTCTGACTCAGCCGGTAAGCGACGAACAATATCGTCGGTGGAGTGAATGGCTGAGGTTTCCCAATACTGTTGTGCCCAGCTGATGAGATCTTTCCAGATCTCCGGCGTCTGTTGGTTGGAGCAACTTTTTTGTAGCGCAGAAAAGGCCTGTTTTTCACTGGCATTCATTTCGTTAGATAGTCTGCTTGAGCTATCCGTATCGGTATTTAATTGGGCTGAAATGGTTTTGAGCTGGTTGCGGGTGCGCCACCAAAGAAGAGTGACTCCAAGCAGTAGAATTAAAAGAATTCCACTGATCAATATCCACCAGGATGAACTGCTGTCCCGGTAGTCGGGCAGAGTGCCTGTCCCGGTCGGAGCAGGTATTTCATTCTGAACAGGTGCATTGATCGAGGCTGTTGCTTCGGGTTGGTTTGCGGGTATAGCAGCGGCTTCCACGATAAAGGTTTGTGCGGGTAATGTGGTGGTTTCCAGCTGTTGGGTATCGGTATTCCACCAGTTTATTGCGACTTCGGGTAGCGTCAGCTTTCCAGCTTTTGTCACGACGTAGGCAATTTTTTCAATTCGTTGTCCCTGAATTCCCTGGTTTGTCGCACTGTCGTTGATTTGAGGTTTGTCCGGGTAGGTTTTTACACCATCAATATCAAGGTGCTGCAGAGCGGGGATCACAGATGCTTCGTTGTTGGTTACATTGAAGCCGATGGTGCGGCTGATTGAATCACCCACTTTGATTTGGGTTGTGTCTGGATCCCATTGCTGTGTAGCGCTGAGTGAAGGTGTAGCAATCCAGGGTAGAGCAGGGTAGCTATCGGGTATCGGTTTTACTTCAATGGTTTGATTTTCGGTGGTGATCGATATGGGTCGGCCATACATGGATGATCGGCTGGACAGGGTGGCGGTCAGTATTGGCGCAGGTATGGTTAATGTGCCCTGTTGCTGTGGGAAGATTGCGTAGTTCCATTCGTGCACCTGGTAGCGCTGGCCGTTTTTAACGGCTTCATAAACCAGCTGGTCACCTAGCGAGTGAATGATCGCCCGTTCCAGTTTAGGTTCGGTGATATTTGCGCGCGCCATACTTATTGCGCTGTATAGCCGAACTTTATACAGCAGCTGTGCCTGCACCCGCATCTCGGCACGGTCGATATCGGTCTCAAAAAACACCTGGGGATTTTCATCAGCCGTTGGTTGTTTGGGTTCTTTGACTTCGATTGCGATAGCGTCGCTTGTAAGGCCTTTAAATTCGATCGGTGGAATAACCAGGTAGCCGGTGTTTTTAGGCTTTAGCGAAATAGACCAGACAGTTGATGAAATCGATTCGCCATTAATATTTCGATATTGGCTGTTGCGACTTTGTCCCAGAATATGAAAGTGCTCCCGGATTCCATCCAGTTCGGGTTCACCAAAAAAGACCTGCTGGTCGATGGATAGTGTTAATTCAAAGCTCTCATTTAACTCAAGCTGATTGCGGTTAACCGATGCGGTAAAGCTATCCGCGACGGCAATATTGCCCGCCAGCAGGGTGATGGCAAGTAGCAAGAAGGCGCTAACAAAGGCGCGCTTTGATGATAAGGGGCCGGTAGTTGTATTTCTCACCATATCGGTTCCTGGTTGTTTGTACTGGGCTGGCGGTTACGATTTTGCTGATTCTGCAGATATTGCTGCTGAAATTTTCGTTGGAACAATACCCCGGGATTATCCGGTAAGCGCCGTAACATCTGTTCGGTTTTCTGGTTTTGTTGCATCTGTTCTTTGCTGAGTTGATCGGTGCTTGCTGCGGATTGTTTGCTTTCGTCCTTCTCCTCATCCTCGCCATCCGCTTCTGGCTGTTCCTGTTGGGGCTGGCCTTGTTCCGTATCCGATGGCTCGCTATCTTCTTTTTGAGGTTCAGCGTCGGATTCTGAGGGGTTCTGGTTGTCCTTTTGGCCCTCTTGATCATTTTGTTCTGACTGGGGCTGATTCTGTTGGCTGGGTCGCTGTCCCGATTCGTCGTTGTCCCGGTTTTTTGATGGATCGTTTTCGGATTGTTGGTTGTTTTGTTGCTGCTGTTGGCTCTTATCCTGTTGATCCGAGTCCTGCTGTTCAGAGTTCTGTTGGTCGTTCTCAGACGAGTCGGATGAATCAGAGGATTGCTGATCCTTCTGCTGTTTAAGCAGCTCTTCAACCAGTTTTCTGTTGGTGCTGGCATCCGCCAATTGGGGATCTTTCTCCAGTGCCTGATCAAAGGCCTCTATCGCTGGTTCCAATTTTCCGGCTTTGGCCAAAGCGGTGCCGCGGTTGTAGTGGGCTGAGGCGGAATCTTTTTCCGCAAACTGTTCGGCCGCTTGTTCATACTTGCCATCTCGATAGCTGGCGGAACCTTTCCATTCGGAATCCTGGAATAGTGCTGCAGCCTGCTCGGGTTGCTCATTTTGCATGGCTTCCATGCCTTGCTGATCGGGGGTTTTCCATAGGTCTTGCCATTCAAGCGCCATGGCGGGCTGTGGCAGGTTGATGACAAGTACCAATGCAAAAATCCAGCCCTTACGGAAGGCCGGTAGTACCAGTAATAGCAGTGGCAAAATCAGCCACGGACCCTGTTCAACCCATAGCTCCATCTCGCGGGTTTTTTGATCTGCTGAGGATGGCGAGCCGGGCAGGGTGGCGTTGAGGTTTAGGTCGTTTTTAAGCAGGCGCTGGATATCGGTGTCATCAATCGTAAGCGTTGAGTAATTTCCACCGCTAGCGCTGGTGATGGCTTTTAGCGGCTGCGTATCCAGCCTGGGTATCACAATAGCGCCGGAGTTATCCTTCAAAAAGCCACCATCGGGTTTGGGGATGGGGGCCCCCGCAGAGGTGCCCAGTGCCAGTATTGAAATTGGGTATGGGCTCTCTCTTGCTAGCGCCAGGGTTTTTTCAAATGAGCCGGGGTGAATGCCATCGGCTAATACAATAATGCGGCTCTGCTTGTCTGCGCGACCCTGTTCGAGAAGTTTGTTGGCTTCGGTGAGTGCGTCGGAAAGATTGCTACCGTAAACCGGCATGATCTCCGGGGAGAGGGCAGGGACCAGTTCGGCAATGGTTTTGCTGTCGTCGGTTAGTGGGCTGACGCTGTGGGCATCGCCGGAAAAAACTACTAGTCCGGTTAACCCTTCATTGCGTAGCTTGAGTAGATCCTGGAGTTTGCGTTGGGCGATCACCAGACGCGAAGGGCTGAGGTCGGTGGCAAGCATCGATAGTGAAAGATCCAGCACCAGCACTACCGCATCAGTCTGCCGATGAACCGGTTGTGATTGCTTCTGCCAGGCTGGCCCGGCTAGCGCCAATATCGTTATCAGCCAGCCGATGACAAGAGTCCACAGGTAACTATGCCGCCGCCCCTGTATCGGGCTTTCAGTAAGGAATGGCAGAAGCTCCGGAGAGATAATCCGGTTCCATGAATTGCCGCTGCTTTGCTGTTTATAGAGCCAGAACAGTGTTGCAAGCAATGGCAGTAAAGCCCAGAACCAGTGGGGGCGAATAAAATGGAACTGGCTGATAAATTCTGCCATATCAGTGTTCCACGGTATCTTGTTGTGGATTAATAAAATGCCATACCCTATTGATATTAATGTATTTTATAAAAATAATTAGAATCGATATGAGTAGTGTGAAACCTAGAAACCAGCTGTAGAGTTCTGTCTTAGAGCGGAATATTTCTGCTTCCTGATCGATTGGTTCCAGTTGATCAAGGTTGAGATAGATCTGTCTGAGCTGGTCAGTATTTTTGGCGCGGAAGTACAAACCACCGGTAGATTCAGAAATTGATCGAAGCGTTTTTTCATCCAGGTCAGCGGATGGATTGACGGTACGATTACCGAAAAAACTATTAATCGTCATCTGGTCTGCGCCAATACCAATGGTATGAATTCGAATACCTTCTGCTACCGCTAGTTCGGTTGCCTGAGCTGGAGAAATTTCCCCAGTGGTGTTCTGTCCATCGGTAAGCAAAATTAATACACGGCTTTGTTGTGGTCGGTTTCGGAGGCGTTTGACCGCCATCGCAATTGCTTCACCAATAGCAGTTTGTTCCCCGGCGATACCGATGGTGGCTTCCCGCAAGAGGATACCGAGGGTATCCCGATCAAATGTCAGCGGGGTTTGTATGTAGGCGTGGGTGCCGAACAAAATGAGCCCCAGTCGATCACCTTTTCGGCGCTCGACAAAATCACCCACCACCGACTGGATAACTGCCAGACGGGTTGCGGGCTGACCGTTTAGCTCCATATCTTCATATTTCATGCTGCCGGAAATATCCGCAGCGATCATCAGATCCCGACCGCTGGTGGGTAGTTCGATCGGCTCGCCAATCCATTGTGGCCGTGCCGCTGCGGCTACCAAAAGCAGCCAGCCGATGATCATCAGTATTTTCTGTATCAGTCCCGATTGGCTGCGCTGGATCTCACGGTTTTCGGTAATCGCTGATACACGCTGATAGAAAGGGATCTGGATAGCCTGACCGACAGGTTGAGTAGCGGGAAACAGGTAGCGCGCCACAATCGGTAGCGGCAGCAGCCAAAAAGCCCAGATCCAGGAAAATTCAAGCATCGTATCCTGGCCTCACCGGTGGTGCTTTATCCACTCTTCCATCGTTTGATGGAAAGATGGAATATCAAGCACAGGTTGAGATGTGGGTTGAGCTACGCTCTGGGATGAGGGCGGAGCTGCGTAGAGCGAATGCTCAAACTGAGTGCAGATCTCGTCGGAAAACGTCGCTTTTTTGCAATGCTGGTTTAGCTGTTGAAGACACTGGCTGGCGCTTAACGCGGCTACTGGATCATCGGGGAAGCGGTGTAATGAGACCTGTTTGAGCAGTGATAGTGCCAGTTCGATATATTGCTTGCTGGCTTTGGTCTTATCATCCGTTAGCCTGAATTGAGTAAAAATAATCTCGGCCTGCCGGGTTGCTAGTTTGCGGTATCGGTTTTTCCTGCGGTAAGAGATAACCAGATAAATAGCCGCGGAGACTAAAGCAATCAGTAGGACAATCAATATCCACCAGCCGGGGGCTAGCGGCCATAGGCCAGGTGCATCGGGCAGGTGAATATCCTTTAATTGGCTAAGTGGATCAGCGGGGTTCATGGCGCTACCCGGCGAGCGTTTTTTGAAAATGCCTGTAGCGATTCTTCGGTTGATAGCTCGTTAAGGGATATTTTTAGCTTGAACAGCTGTTCCCGTAACTCTTCAAGCCGCTGTTCAAATTGTTGCTGGTATTGTTTGCGAAACTTGCGATTGCTGCCGTCAAGCATTGAACGTTCTGAACTGTCGGTAACCCAATACTGCCCCTGCTGAGGTATTTCAGCCTCAAGGGGATCGTAGATCAGAAAAACCTCAACCTGATTATGTTGTGCAATGCCCTGAAGCAGCTGGATATCGGTACCGTCAAACTGTGCAAAGTCACTGATCAGATACAGGGTCGAACCGGTTTTCATCAATTGCCGGGTGTGTGCTAACGCAGTGCCAACGTTATGGTTTGTCTCTGCTTTCTGAGAAACTGGCTTTGGTATTTCCCGTGCCGGTTTGAGTTGCTGGTTCGCGGTTTCAATCTGCTTTAACCACTGCAGTAGATATCTGCGGTTGCGCGTTGGTTTGAACTCTGAGACTGCAGTATCGGAAAAAATAACGCCACCGCAGCGGTCGCCGTTGTTGTGGGAATCCCAGCTTAACAGGGCAGCGGTTTCGGCCGCTTTAACGGATTTGAAACAGTAGCGACTACCGAAAAACATCGACTGGCTTTGATCCAGCAGGATAAATACCGGCCGATCTTTCTCTTCATGAAATACCTTGGTGTGGGTGACCTGGGAGCGAGCGGTTACCCGCCAGTCGATCGTGCCGATGTCATCACCGGGTTGGTATATGCGGCTCTCTTCAAACTCCAGCCCTCTACCAAATAGTTTGGAGCGATTTTGCCCAGCCATCGTCGAGCGACCGGGATGTTGGAATGGGCGCGGACGGACGGGCTGGGATTTCAATCGAACCAGTTGTGGCAGGGTTATGTATGCGCCTTGAATCAAGGAACCGGATTTATCAAGGTGTTTCATAGGAGTGGTGTGAACAGCCTTAAACTGCAGGCACTACGCTAAGCAGCTGGTCGATTATTTGATTGCTATCGATACCGCTGGCTTCTGCTTCAAAGCTGGGGATGAGGCGGTGGCGTAGTACATCATGAATGACAGCCTGAACATCTTCCGGATTGACGAAATCCCGGCCGCTCAGCCATGCGTGGGCGCGAGCGCAGCTATCGATTGCAATGGTGCCCCGTGGGCTGGCGCCGTATTCAAGCCAGCTTGCCAGTTTGGGATCGTAGTGATCTGGCTGGCGAGTGGCCATGATGAGTTGAACGATATACTCCTCGACGGACTCGGCCATATAAATAGACAGTAGCTGCTGTCGTGCTTCAAAAATAGTTTGCTCGCTCAGTATCGGGGTGTCTTCACTTTCTGTCTGGTTTTGTCCCGATGCTTCCGAGCGAGCTAACCTTAATATTGCATGCTCAGCTTCTTTGTCTGGGTAGTCGATCTCAACATGTAGTAAAAAGCGATCCAGTTGCGCTTCCGGTAGAGGGTAGGTTCCTTCCTGTTCAATCGGGTTCTGGGTGGCCATTACTAAAAATAGTTCCGGTAACAGGTAGGTGGTTTTGCCGACGCTAATCTGACGTTCCCCCATCGCTTCAAGCAGGGCCGATTGCGCTTTGGCCGGCGCACGGTTGATCTCATCCGCCAATACCAGGCTATGGAAGATCGGCCCTTTCTGGAATTCAAAACTGCCATCCTGGGGGCGATAAATTTCAGTGCCGGTTATATCGCCGGGGAGTAGATCGGGGGTGAACTGAATACGATGAAAGCTGCCTTCAATCAAATTTGAAAGTGATTTGATTGCGCGGGTTTTGGCGAGCCCCGGGGCACCTTCTACAAGTAGGTGGCCATTTGCCAGTAACGCTATAACAAGGCTATCAACCAGCTTTTGTTGGCCAATAATCTGTTGGGAAAGCTGATGTTGGAGGTTTTGTATCTGTTCGAGGTGGTTATTCATAATGTACCAAAAAACTTAATATTCGCCGGATATTCTAGCAGTCTGTTGTTATTCAATCTCACTTTACTGTAGCTTCTACTATCATTAGTTTTGAAACCTGACAAAAATTTCTGACGGATCGATCAATTCCATGGTGAATACAGCAAATTTGAGTGGTAAAAACGCTATTCTGCAGTCATTGAGTGGCGAGCTACACGAAAAGTTCAATGAGAAAGATGCGGGTAAATTAGAGCTATTTACTCGCCATTATTACGCCGCAGTCCCCGATGCGGATCTCGAAGAAAAAAACCTTGATGATCTGTATTACTCAAGCTATTCCTGCTGGAAATTTATCCACTCCAGAAAAGGTGATGGGCCAAAATTACGGGTGTTTAACCCGGACCTCGAACAGTATGGCTGGCAGTCTGCTCATACCATCGTTGAAGTGCTGTGCTCGGATATGCCTTTTCTGGTGGATTCAATTCGTACCCTGTTGAGGGATATGGATTTTAACATCCACACCATTCACAGTTCTGTTTTCTATATAGCCCGGGATAATCAGGGCAAGTTAGTTGAGTTTGAGCCGGCAGTTGAAGGATACAACCGGGATAATGGTGCTCACCGTGAGGCGGTGATCTATTTTGAAGTGGATAAAAAAACAGACCAGCAGGAGTTGGATCAACTGGTTGATAAACTGGAAGACGTGCTGGCTGAGGTTTTTCAGGTTGTATCCGATTTCACTGCTATGGAGAAACGGATATCCACGCTTGTTGAGCAAACAAGAGGGCAATCGCACCTGAAAGGGGAAGAGGGAGAGGATGTCTGTGACTTTTTGCAGTGGTTGCTTGATGACAATTTCATGTTGTTGGGAATCGAAGAATATTCCCTGAAGCACGATGAAGGTATGCAACAAATTATATTAAACACAGCGGATTCCCTGGGCATTGGTCGCGTAGAGGGAAGCGCCGATATCTATCGAAATGTTGAAGAGTTGCCGCTGGGTGCTCAGAGATTTATCAATAGAGAAAACACCATTAGCTTTGCCAAAGGCGGTACGGTCTCCAGAGTACATCGTCCCGCTTATCCTGATTATGTCTCCGTTCAAACCTATGATGAGCAGGGAAGTGTTACCGGCGAGTGTCGCATTATTGGTTTGTATACCTCACCTGTGTATCAATCCAATCCTGCTGATATTCCTATTGTCGGTGGAAAACTAGAATATGTATTGAAGGAGACCGGTTTTGAGCCGGGAGGGCATAATCAGAAAGATCTATCCCATGTATTAGTAACCTATCCCCGCGAAGGATTATTTTTACTATCCAGAGAGGAACTGCTTGAACACGCCACCGGCATTATGGGCCTGCAGGAACGTCGAGTAACTCGTTTGTTTCTACGTGAAGATCCCTACGGGCAATTTATTTCCTGTTTGTTGTATATGCCGCGAGATGATTACAACACCGAAGTTCGGATAAAAGTGGGTGATGTATTACGGCAGGAGTGTGGCGCATCAAGTGTGAGTTTTAGTACCTATTTTTCCGAATCAGTATTAGTACGGGTGGAATATAACCTGCGAATGGATGGAGAGTACCAAACTCCCGATGTTCGGGCTCTTGAGCAGAAGGTTCGTAGTGCTACCAGAACATGGGATGATGATTTTCATGCCGCATTAATTGAAAATTACGGAGAAGAGCTAGGCACACAATACGCAAATCAGTACCTGTATGCACTGCCAGCAAGCTACCGTGAGGATTTTAGTCCTCGAAGTGCTGTAGTGGATATCAAAAAAATTGCAGGATTAGAGGACGAAGGTGATCTGGCCATGAGCTTCTATCGCTCGATAGAAGAATCCACAAATATACTGCGTTTTAAGCTGTTTCGCCGCGATACTCAAATTCCGCTTTCCGATGTACTACCGATTTTGGAGAATCTGGGTCTCAGGGTGATCGGTGAACGACCCTATGAATTCCACACAAAAGATGGCGTGGTAATTTGGGTACATGATTTTAGTCTTCTATACAGTCTGTCTGACGGCATCAATATTCAGGAGGTGCGCGATATATTCCAGGAAGCATTCTCACGAATCTGGTATGGCGATGCAGATAATGACTCCTTTAATAACCTTGTTCTTGGGACACGATTAGATTGGCGGGAAATTGCAATGCTGCGCAGTTATGCAGCTTACTTAAAACAAATTCGCTTTGGTTTTGGCCGCAATTCGATTGCAGAAACCCTGTCCAAACACCTGGGTATTACACGTTCTATCGTTGCACTGTTTAATTTGATGTTTGATCCAGCAGTTGTTCGAGATGAAGAAAAAATTGCAGAGATAGAATTGGCCAGATCAAAAATTATGGCAAGTCTGGATGAGGTATCCAACCTTAATGAAGATCGTATCCTAAGGCGTTACCTGGATCTTATTAACGCAACATTAAGAACCAATTTTTTCCAGACCACCCCAGAGGGAGATCCGAAATCATATATCTCTTTCAAATTCTTCCCTGAACATATACCGGATATTCCTCAGCCCTGTCCCAAATTTGAAATATTTGTTTATTCACCCAAATTTGAAGCGGTTCATTTAAGAAGTGGAAATGTTTCTCGTGGTGGGCTTCGCTGGTCCGACCGGCTTGAAGATTATCGGACTGAAGTACTGGGTTTGGTGAAAGCTCAGCAGGTAAAAAATTCTGTCATCGTACCTTTGGGTGCAAAGGGTGGCTTTGTACTTAAAAATGTATACGCGGGGGTGAGCCGCGAAAAACTACAACAATATGCGGTTAGCTGCTATCAAAAGTTTATGCGCGGCATGCTGGATATCACTGATAACTTAGTGGATCAGCAAATTGTCCCGCCAATGAACACGGTGGTACGAGATGATCCCGATCCATATCTTGTGGTGGCTGCGGATAAAGGCACGGCCACTTTTTCTGATATCGCAAACGGTGTATCGAAAGACTACGGATTTTGGTTGGGTGATGCGTTTGCTTCTGGTGGCAGCGAAGGGTATGACCATAAACAGATGGGCATTACTGCAAAAGGTGCCTGGATTTCAGTGCAGCGCCACTTTTGTGAACAGGGCATTGATATACAAAACGAGGATATCACCGTAGCTGGAATTGGTGACATGTCTGGTGATGTGTTTGGGAACGGTATGTTGCTATCCAGGCATATTCGTTTACAGGCGGCTTTTAACCACCGACATATATTTCTGGATCCAGATCCCGATGCGGCAGGTTCATATGAAGAGCGTGAACGGTTATACAGTAAGCCTGGTTGCAGTTGGGATGAATACAACGAAGAGCTAATTTCCAAAGGTGGTGGGGTTTTCTCAAAGGATTTCAAATCGATCCCACTTACCGATGAGGTGAAGGATTTCCTGGGTGTGAATGCGGATCAGATGACACCTACGGAACTGATTAATGCGATTCTCAAAGCGCCGGTTGATCTGATCTGGAACGGCGGAATTGGTACCTATGTAAAATCAACCTCGGAAAGTCACGGGGATGTGGGTGATAAAGCCAACGATGTTGTGCGGATTAATGGTACTGAGCTGCGCTGTAAAGTATTTGGCGAGGGCGGAAACCTGGGTCTTACGCAACTGGCAAGAATTGAATACTGTTTGAACGGTGGAGCCTGTAACAGTGATTTTATTGACAATGCCGGCGGAGTCGACTGCTCTGATCATGAGGTCAATATAAAAATTCTGTTGGATGATGTGGTTAAAAATGGTGACCTGACCGAAAAGCAACGTAGTGAATTGCTGGAACAGATGACGGAAGATGTCGGTGTTGCAGTGCTAAAAAATAACTACAGTCAGGCTCAGGCATTAAGCCTGGCTCAGTATCAGGCAGGTTCTCGATTAGGTGAATTTAGCCGATACATGGATAAGCTGGTTTCACAGGGCCAGCTGGATACTCAGCTTGAGTTTATGCCAGATCAGGACACGCTTAATGATAGACGTGCAAAAAAACTGGGGTTAACAAGGCCAGAATTGGCGATTTTGATCTCCTATTGTAAGAATATTCTGAAGCAGGAGCTGGCTGATTCTGAGATCGCTGATGATCCCTATTTAGCGAAAGAGGTGTTCGAAGCGTTTCCAAAAATATTGGTTAATAAATTCCAGAATAAAGTTCTCGAGCACCGGCTATATAAAGAGTTAATGGCAACACAGATCACCAATGATCTGGTAAACCATATGGGTATCACATTCGTGCATCGCCTGAATGAAACCACCGGATCAACATCGGATGAAATTGCCAAGGCCTATATTACCTCCCGTGATATTTATAGACTTCCCGAATTATGGCAGCAAATCGAACTGACGGATCATAAAATAGCCTGTAAGGATCAGCTGTCCTGGATGATGGAGATCAGGAGCCTGACGCGACGTACTTGTCGATGGATACTACGTAGTCGTAGATGTAACCTGGATCCTCAGGCCGAGGTTACCCGTTTTTCACCGCTTATAGATGTACTCCGCAATTCAGCACCCCAGCTTCTGAAGGGACAACGACTTAAACAATGGAAGCAACGACTTAAACAGCTACAGAATTTAGGTGTAACAACAGAGTTGGCAAATGAGATTGCCTGTATCCCGCTGGTCTATTCTACTTTCAGTATAAGTGATGCGGCTCAGATAACCGGTAAGCCATTTGCATTTGCATCTGCCATCCATTTTGCCCTGGAGGAACGTCTGGGGCTATACGCTTTTGCTCAACAGCTACAAGACCTGAAAATTGAAAACCATTGGCAGGCACTTGCTCGGGAATCCTTTATGGACGAATTCGAATGGCAGCAACGTGCACTTACCATAGCGGTATTGGAGTCAGCCGATACCAGTACAATCGATGAGAAAAGTAGTAAAAAAGCGATAGATACCTGGATGGATGAACATGAGGTTCTGATTGGCCGTTGGGAACAATTTATGGCAGAGCTTAATCGTTCGCCTGACAAGGAATACGCTATGTTTTCAGTGGCTATTCGAAAATTATTTGACCTGTCCCAAGGAAGTATTCAAATAATATAGTGGCTGTAGATGTAGGCAGTTTCTAAATGCCTTAGTTCTCTTCCTCTAGCAGCGCCTCCAATTGCTCCCAGCGTTCGTAGCAATTGGAAATTTCTGATTCAAGTTGTGTAAACTGATCCTGTGCTTGCTGGATGATTTGCTGGGACTGTTTGTAAAAATCTGATTCGCTCATCTGTTGCTGGCATTGCTCAAATTTCTTTTCCAGCTGTTCCAGTCGTTTCGGTAGTTCATCCAGCTCACGCTGGTCTTTATAACTTAGTCGAACAGTTTTTTTCGATGATTGGTTTTGGCCGGAGGCTACCGGGTCTACCAATTTCTTCTTGTTTTTTGTTGTGCTGCTTTCTTCAGTTGTTTTATCCGGCCGCTGTAACAACCAGTCACTGTAGCCACCCACATAGCTTGTGATTTTTCCATCGCCCTCAAAAACAAGGGTGCTGGTGGCGATATTATCGATAAATGCCCGGTCATGGCTGACAAGAATCAGCGTGCCCTGATAGTCACTTAATAGCTCTTCAAGCTTTTCCAGTGTTTCGATATCAAGGTCATTGGTGGGCTCATCCATGATCAGTAGGTTGCTGGGGTTTCTGAATAGTCTGGCTAGCAATAGCCGATTGCGCTCGCCGCCGGACAGGGCTTTAACCGGGGTGTTGGCGCGGGTTGAATCGAATAAAAAATCCTGCAAATAACTGATAATGTGGCGTTCGCGGCCATTAATGATCAGTTTGTCCGAACCATCCGCTACGCTGTCCCGTACGGTTTTTTCTTCATCAAGCTCGGTGCGTAGCTGATCGTAATAGGCAACCGAAAGTTGGGTTCCCATTTTTACCGTACCGCTGTCGGGTTTTAATTGCCCGGTTAGCAAACGGATTAATGTGGTTTTTCCAACTCCGTTGGGGCCGAGGATACCGATTTTGTCACCGCGCATCAGCAGATTGCTGAAGTCTGTTGCGATGGTTTTTCCACCAATACTGTAATTTACTTTGTCGGCTTCGATTACAATTTTTCCAGAGGCGCTATCCGAATGGCTTTCCATGCGAGTCTGGCCAGTCTGATTGCGGCGTTGGCCGCGCTCTTGACGCAGTGCTTCCAGCGCACGAACTCGGCCTTCATTTCGGGTACGGCGGGCTTTGATGCCCTGACGAATCCATACCTCTTCCTGTGCTAGCTTTTTATCGAATAGCGCATTTTGGCGATCTTCTTCTTCGAACGCTTTTTCACGATTTTCGATAAATTTTTCGTAGTTTCCGGGCCAGCTGCGTAGTTGTCCACGGTCGATATCAACAATTCGGGTTGCGATATTTTGCAGAAATGCCCGGTCATGGGTGATAAAAAGAACCGTCCCTTGATAGCCCAGCAAAAATTGTTCGAGCCATTCAATTGCCTCCACTTCCAGATGGTTAGTGGGTTCGTCGAGCAGCAGTAGATCAGGTTCTGAAACCAGAGAGCGGGCTAGCAGTACACGGCGCTTTAGTCCGCCGGAAAGGGTTTCAAAGCGAATATCAGGATCTAGCGACAGGCGCGATAACGTGCTGTTGATTTGCGCTTCGAGAGTCCAGCCATCGCAGTCTTCAATGGCTTGTTGGAGTTCGCCGAGCTGATCCATATTTTCACTGGCCAGTGCTTCACGATAGGCATTGACGTGGCCGCCTGGCTCACCAAGGCCTTCGGCCACGATAGAAAATATGTCGCCGGTGGTATTTCTTGGTACTTCCTGTTCGAGTCGCGCTATTTTCAGGGTTGGAGGGATGATCAATTCACCGGAGTCGGGCTTGATATCACCGTTTATCATCTTCATCAGAGTTGATTTTCCGGTGCCGTTTCGGCCTACCAGACAAACCCGTTCACCCGCATCGATGCTGAAATCAATATTGTCGAAAAGAGCGGGGCCGCCGAAACTGAGGGTTACGCCGCGTACTGTTAGTAAAGCCATGTTATTGCTGATTTCCGTGATGAAAAGGTAATGGGTTCGCGGTAGAAATTTCGCAGGTTGAGCTGATAATCGACCAATGAGTCTGGTTATTAGCTACCGGCTAGAATTTGGGTGCGAACTCTAGTCGGAAATTGCAGTGCTATCGAGCATTGATGAAAAATACTATGGTGAGGTGAGTTTTCCAGTAATTTACAGATGGGTTTTACGGAAGAGCGCGCAGTACTTATATTCAAAGCCCTCAATCTCAGAAAATGCCGGAAGACGCCAGTCGGTATAAATACCAGGTGCAAGTACACCAGTACCTGTCTCCATTCGTCGATCTGTCCAGGAATTGTGTATTTCTTGCTGTCTGGTAAGCACAGGTTGGTAATGGTTGCGGACTAGATCGTCTTTTATCGTACTCATATGGAAAGCCGATGTAACTAGTATGCTTTTGTCATAACTAGCTATTTTGTCCACAGCCAGGGCTTGCTTATCTTCCGGTACATATATCAATGTATTTAAAAGGAAAACTACGTCGAAAACCTGGTCTGTTTTAAAGTCCAAAAAGCTGCTGGCATCAAGAAAGTTAGCCACTTGTTTTAGGTCTGCTACAACGCTCACGTTTGCGCCATCGTCTGCAAAGAATGATCGCTCACTTTCACTCATGCCTATCAGAATATCTGCCGGGTAGTGACCGTTTCGCGCGTATTCAACAAAGCCTTGTTCAAGGTCCGTGGCTGAAATTTCGATGATAAAGTCTTCAATATAACCACCGAGCGCGTATTGAATTATAAAAGAGTAAACTTCTGCGCCAATTGAACAAGCATGGAATAATAATTTGTAGTGATTTTTTCCCTGGGCTTTAAGTTCTTCTAATAGAACATCATAGAGTGGACGATTTCTAAAAAATGCTGTCGTACCGATCGAATGTTCTGTCGTAGGTCGCAACCGAACCGGAGGAGTGTGGTTTTGATCATCCATATTTACGGCTCTTGTTCGGTGAGATAAGAGGGCCTTAGCCTACGGCATACCATCAATTTCATGACCTTCCTTGACTGGCAGGGCCAAATCTTCGGAAGTAATACCCAACGCCAGTAATATATTGGAGGCTACATAAATGGACGAATAGGTTCCCACAATCACCCCAATACTCAGCGCAATCGCAAAACCACGAATCAGTTCGCCGCCAAGAAGCAATAGCGTCACCAGCACCAGCAAGGTGGTGAGGGATGTGATAATGGTCCGGCTAAGGGTTTCATTCAATGAGATGTTGATTATGTTAAGGGGTGTCTGTTTACGCACTTTGCGGAAGTTTTCACGAATCCGGTCAGACACCACAATAGTATCGTTGAGGGAGTATCCGATAACCGCCAATAGTGCGGCCAGAACCGTCAGGTCAAAATTAAAACCGAGAAGCGAAAATATCCCGAGGGTAATGATTACATCATGAGCCAAGGCGACGACGGCGCCGACTGAAAATTTAAACTGGAAGCGGAAAGCAACGTAGATCATTACTACAAATAGCGCTAACAGCATTCCCAGGCCACCCTGTTCCCGTAGTTCGTCACCCACCTGCGCACCAACAAATTCTGATCGACGTAGTGTTACTTTGGTGCTGCTATCTTGCTGCAGGGTTGCCAGAATTTGATCACCAAGCTCTGGCTTATATTCCTGTTGGAGTCGTACCAGAACGTCGGTTTCACTGCCGAAATTTTGTACCACTGCGCTGGGATACCCACCTGTTTGCAGCTGTTGGCGGATCAGTTCGATATTAGCGGGAGTTTCGTAGCCCACTTCAACCAATGTGCCACCGGTGAAATCCAGTCCTAGTTTAAGGCCCGAAAATGTTAGCGATGCGATGGATGCCAGAACCAGTGCGACGGACAGGATCGCTGCGATTTTTCGCTTACCCATGAAATCGATGTTTGTTTTAGTACTCATGTTCAATTAACCGTATTCTTAATTATCAGGTGATTGCTTTGCGTGCCACGCCAATTTAGATCGATAGTTTCTCAATCCTGCGGCCACCGTACATCAGATTGACGATGGCGCGGGTGCCCATAATGGCGGTAAACATAGAGGTTAAAATACCGATGGACAGTGTCACTGCAAAACCCTTAACCGGGCCGGTGCCTACCGCGTACAAAATTACCGCGACCAGTAGCGTGGTGATGTTGGCATCCAGAATAGTGACAAAAGCGCGCTCGAAACCTGCGTGGATAGCCGCATGGGGCGACATGCGATTGGCGAGTTCCTCTTTTATACGGGCAAAGATCAGCACGTTTGCATCCACCGCCATACCTACAGTAAGTACGATCCCGGCAATGCCCGGCAGCGTCAAAGTGGCAGAAATCATCGACATGACAGCGATCAGTAGCACCAGGTTAAAGGTCAGTGCAATATTGGCGGCGAGACCGAACATCTTGAAATAGACCAGCATAAAAACCATAACCAGTCCCAGGCCGATGGCGACGGAGCGTTGACCCAGTTCGATATTTTGCGCGCCCAGGCTTGGTCCAACGGTTCGTTCCTCAACAAAATGCATCGGAGCGGCCAGTGCACCTGCACGCAGCAACAGGGCTAGCTCAGCGGCTTCGCCCGGGCTATCGAGCCCGGTGATTCTGAAACGATTCCCAAGGGGTGCCTGAATAGTAGCAAGGCTGATGATCTCTTTGACGCTGGTGCGTACCGGTACCTTGACGGTTTTTCCATCAGCGACCTGGGTTTTCAATCGGGTTTTTTGTTCGATAAACAGAACCCCCAATTCTCGCCCTACGTTGTCCCGGGTGATGCGGTGCATCATTTTTCCGCCAGGGGTATCAAGGTTGATATTGACCTCTGGGAAACCGTTCTCATCAAAACCTGCCTGGGCATTGGAGACATTCTGGCCGGTTACGATGATATTTTTCTCGAGCTCGGCATAACCACGTTGATCGTTTTTGAATTTAAAGCGCTGGCTGCCACCTTTGCTTTTGGCATTTGCCTGCAGTCGGAATTCGAGGTTGGCTGCTTTGCCCAATAAACGTTTTGCACCGGCGGTATCCTGAACTCCAGGTAATTCAACTACAATCCGGTTCCTACCCTGGCGCTGAACCAGTGGTTCAGAGACACCCAGTTCATTGACTCTGTTTCTTAGTGTCGTAAGGTTCTGGCGTACCGCGTAATCTTCGATCTCTTTTGTTTTTTGTTCTGAAAAGCCTAAAGAGAGGGTGAAGTATTTTTCCAGCTGACCGTCAACCAGTGTGAATTCATCGTACTCTTTATTGATCAGAGCATGGGCTTCATCCCGAACGCTTTCCTTGGCGAAACGAATCAGCAATGAATCGTCTTCATCAACACTTAGCTTGCGATAGCGGAGTTTATTTTCACGTAGTTTTTGGCGGATCTCGGCGCTGTATACCTGTAGTTTTTGCTGTGCAGCAGCAGAGGTATCAACCTCCAATAGAAAGTGAACACCACCACTGAGGTCGAGCCCCAGTTTCATTGGACCGGCACCGATACTCTTGAGCCATTCCGGTGTAGTTTCTGCCAAGTTCAGGGCGACTACATAACCGCTATCCAGCTCAGTTATCGCAGTATCGATAATCGCTTGAGCGCGCAGTTGATCGTCACGGCTTTGCAGACGAATCAGGCCGTAGTTATTGATCAGCTGCTCATCGAAGTGTTCGATGCCCGCTTTATCCAGTGCAGCAATTGCCTTATCGAGAATACGCTCAGAGACCGATATTGAACTCGACTCAGAGGTGATCTGAACTGCAGGGTCGTTGGGGTACAGATTGGGCAATGCGTATATCAGACCAAATGCAAAAACGACAACAATTAGCAGGTTTTTCCAGAGCGGATATCGGTTAATCATAGCGGGTATTAACTACATGTTGAGGTATGGCTAACCGGGCTTTCCTGATGTTTGACAGGGGCCGGGTGGTTAGCGATGCCAGTGGAATTTCAAAAGCCAACGATCGTTGGCTTCGGTGAAACAGAGCATCCCAGGGCCTAGACAGCTTTGAGGGTGCCCTTGGGGAGTATGGCGGTAATAGCAGGTTTCTGAACCTTGACTTCAACCTTGTCGGCTATTTCAACAACCGCAAAATCATCGTCTACTCGCACTACTTTACCCGCCAGGCCACCACTGGTGATCACTTCATCACCCTTACCAATGGCTGAAATAAGCGCTTTATGTTCTTTGTTACGTTTGCTCTGCGGACGCCATAAAACCAGGTAAAAAACCACGGCAAACACTGCCAGCATGCCAAACTGCATCATCTCTGCGCCAATGCCTGGGCTAGCCTGTCCTGCACCTTCAGCTGCCGCCTGGGCGGTAGATATAAAAAAGCTCATTAGTTACTTCCTTTGTGTTGCGGTTATAAAAATTGTTTCCGGTTGCTAGCAAGTACTCCAACAATCATGTTTTGCTGGATTCAGCGTTCCTGTGGTGTTTCGCAACAAGGCACAGTGCGCCGACAATGGCCGTAGTCCTTGTCAAGCGCTGTAACGCCGTTGCGGGACACTACAGGAACGCCCGAAGGGTGAGTCTGTCAGCGCCCTTGCCTGCGTTGTGCCTATTGCAAAGGACTATTGCCATTTGCTGCAAGGCACGCCTTGCCATGAATGCTGACAGACCCACTGAACCCATCAATACATGATTGTTGGAGTACCCGTCCGCGGGGCCGGTTCGATCGCCGAATAAAACGCCGAAACAAAGTCCGCTAATTTACCCTGTTCGATGGCATCACGCAAACCCTTCATCAGGTTTTGGTAGTAGCGAAGATTGTGAATGGTGTTGAGCTGTGAGCCGAGTATCTCTTTGCATTTATCAAGGTGATGCAGGTAAGCGCGGCTGTAGTTCTGGCAGGTATGGCAATCGCAGTTGGCATCTAGCGGACGAGTATCATCTTTGTTCATCGCATTACGGATTCGTACCACCCCGGTTGAGGTGAACAGATGGCCGTTGCGGGCGTTACGGGTTGGCATTACACAGTCGAACATATCCACGCCACGACAGACCGCATCGACTATATCCGCTGGCGTACCCACACCCATCAAATAGCGTGGTTTCTCTTTCGGCATCAACGGCATCAGGCCCTCAATGGTTGCGATCATCTCATCCTTGGGTTCGCCCACCGAAAGCCCACCAATTGCGTAGCCATCAAAACCGATAGACTCCAAACCATTAAGGGATTGCTCCCGAAGATCGTGATACATGCCCCCCTGAACAATACCAAACAGGGCGCTAGCGTGTTGATTGTGTGCTTGCTTGCTGCGTTCCGCCCAGCGCATAGAAAGCTCCATCGAAATCTGAGCTTCTTGATGAGATGCGGGGTAGTGGGTGCATTCATCAAAAATCATGATGACATCAACGCCCATCGCCTTCTGGACTTCGATGGAACGCTCCGGGCTAAGGAATACCTTGTCACCATTAATAGGCGAACGAAACTCCACACCCTTTTCGCTGATCTTACGCATCTTGCCGAGGCTGAATACCTGAAAGCCACCGGAGTCGGTGAGAATCGGTTTTTGCCAGCCGATAAAATCGTGCAGGCTGCCATGTTTTTTCATGATCTCTTCACCGGGACGCAGCATTAGGTGAAAAGTATTGCCGAGGATAATCTCCGCGCCAATCTCTTCCACATCGCGAGGCAACATACCTTTAACGGTTCCATAAGTGCCCACCGGCATAAACGCAGGTGTCTGAACCTTACCGCGAGGGAATTCAAGTACTCCACGGCGTGCTTGCTGATCGGTTTTCAGCAATTGGAATTTCATATGGCTCAAAGTGTCGTCCTTTCTGGCTGTGTGAGTTGACGAGTGATCAGCATGGCATCGCCATAACTAAAAAAACGATACTGCTGTTCGACCGCTTCGGCGTAACTGCTCATGGTGTTTTTATATCCGGCAAAGGCCGACACCAGCATAATCAGTGAAGATTTCGGCAGATGAAAATTGGTCAGCAGCCGATCCACGGTTTGAAACTGATAACCCGGATAGATAAAAATATCCGTATCACCCTTAAAAGGTTTGATCTCACCAGTTTGTGATGCGGTTTCAAGGCAGCGCAGCGCAGTAGTTCCAACCGCAATCACCTTTCCGCCGGCTTTTTTAGTATCCCGAACCTGCTGGCAAAGCCCCTCGGACAGGTCGATATATTCCGAGTGCATCTGATGTTCTTCGATATTTTCGCAGCGCACCGGCTGGTATGTGCCAGCGCCTACATGCAGAGTCACAAACTCGCTGTTAACACCTTTGGCTTCCAGCGCATCCAGTATCGATTGATCAAAATGAAGTCCGGCAGTAGGGGCTGCAACTGCACCGGGATGTTCGGCATAAACCGTTTGGTAGCGCTCAAGATCGAGTTCCGCATCGGCCCTGTCGATATAGGGTGGCAGCGGCACATGGCCAATCTGCTCCAGGATCGAAAAGACGTTTTGTTCGCCGATAAATTCCACTTCAAACAGCGCACCCTGGCGGCCTAGTACTCGCGCGCTGTAGTTGTCGAAGAGTAATGTTGAACCCGGCTTCGGTGATTTACTGGCCCGAATCTGTGCCAGTACTGATTGGTCGTCCAGCAACCGTTCGACCAGCAGCTCTATTTTTCCACCGCTCTGCTTTTGTCCAAACAACCGCGCAGGGATCACCCGGGTATTGTTAAATACCAGAAGGTCGCCAGCCTCAAGCTGATCGACAAGTTGATTAAACTGGCTGTGCTGAATTGCGCCATTGTTGCCATCCAGCAGTAACAAACGGCTGTCACTGCGCTGCTCCAGTGGGTATTTGGCAATTAGCGATTCAGGTAACAGGTAATCGAATTCGGATAGTTTCATTAAGCTTGTCGGAGTACTGGGGTAGTGGTGTTTGGTAGAATCAGCGCCATTCGATACAGAGTAAAAACTGGGCTTTTTTGAAAGGCCGCAAGATTAATCAATATATGGTGAAAGTGCCAGCATTTAAGGGCTGTTGGGCCAAATATACGCGGAGAAATATAGCTGTTACGGGTAGATCTGTTGATCCGTGTTGACGGTTACAAAGTCGCTGGTATAATCGCCGCTCTCTGTTGTGCCGGGGTGGCGGAACTGGTAGACGCGCCGGATTCAAAATCCGGTTCCTTCACGGGAGTGTCG
>JAHRWD010000061.1 GCA_019090315.1 Pseudomonadales bacterium | reverse complement strand
TGTAAATACAAATAGATATGGCTATTTTGTGATCAGGTTTGGTGTTTTGATGATTGGTTGAAATATCACTTAGAGTTATTTGTTATAAGAATATTGTGTAATCGCTTGCGCCGGCATATCTGTTTTTCTGGGTACCGTAGGGAGTTGGCTGTGAACAGGAGATACTTTTCACATGCTTCATCCTGCTACAATGTCCAACACAAAAAACAATGGAATATTCAGATGATCTATAGCTTGGGCGACAGGAAAATTGAAATCAAAGGTGAAGATTACTGGGTAGCCGATAGCGCCGATGTGATCGGTAGCGTAGTGCTGGAAAATAATGCCAGTATCTGGTTTAACGCGGTGTTACGTGGTGACTGTGATCGTATCGTGATTGGAGAGAATTCCAATATTCAGGATGGTTCAGTGCTTCATACCGATACCGGTGTGGAACTGATTGTAGGCCGCAATGTAACAGTGGGCCACAAGGTGATGCTGCATGGTTGCACCATCGGTGATAACACCTTGATTGGCATAAACTCGGTTATTCTGAACGGAGCCAAAATTGGCAATCATTGCCTGATTGGCGCCAATACATTGATCCCAGAGGGGAAAGTGATCCCCGATGGCTCTTTGGTGATGGGTTCGCCGGGGAAAGTCGTCAAGCAGTTGTCTGATGACCAAAAAAAGATGCTAGAGGGCAGCGCACTTCACTACGTCAACAATTTCAAAAACTTCAAGAAAAACCTGAAGCCTCAATCTTGATTTTCAAAAAGAAACAGAAGGTGACGGATGGATTGCCCAGGAAAGAAAAGCCGGTTGCCTCTCCTTGCGTGTCGATCTGTGCGCTAGATGAAAATGATGTCTGTATTGGCTGTCATCGTTCTGCGGAGGAGATTGTGGCCTGGGGGAAAATGGACAATGAGCAGCGTCGAGATACGTTGGCAAAAAGCGAGCAGCGTGGCAGGGATGCGGGGGCCTATTTTTCTTGAACAGCCCAGTTGCATCAACTCATCAATCCCTTTGTATCGATCATCTTTACGTGCAAAGGCCCCAAACTATTAGAGACCTCTGCATAACGTAGCGGGCTCAGGCAAGACAAGACAAAAAATGGCGAAAAAGCGTAGTTCCTCTGGTAAGGCCGACTTTTGGTACAGGTGTAAATGAGCAGAGCCTGCCCCGTGAAACGTATTGGGTATTTTGAGCCGGTTTTTACCAAAAGTAGGCACTACCAAGCGACGCTGTATTATCAAGCGCAGTAGTTATGCTGAGATCTCTATTAATCAATCTGGATAGACCATGACAGTACAAATAGGCACACCGCTCTCCTCCTCCGCTACACGGGTTCTTTTGTGTGGCTCCGGTGAACTGGGTAAAGAGGTTGCTATAGAACTTCAGCGGCTGGGTGTTGAAGTGATAGCAGTTGATCGATATGACAATGCACCGGCGATGCAGGTAGCTCATCGTTCGCATGTGATTTCGATGCTGGATGGTGATGCACTGCGGGCGGTGATAGAACTGGAAAAACCGGATTACATCGTGCCGGAAATTGAAGCAATTGCTACAGATACGCTGGTGGAACTGGAGTCCGAGGGCTATCACGTAATCCCAACAGCTGCGGCTGCCAGGTTAACAATGGACCGAGAAGGGATTCGGCGTTTGGCTTCTGAGGAGTTGGGTATCACAACCTCCCCCTACGGTTTTGCCGATACCGAAGAAGAGTATCGCAAGCTTGTTGCCGAAATTGGTATTCCATGCGTGATCAAACCGGTAATGAGTTCTTCCGGAAAAGGGCAATCCCTGATTCGATCAGAAACCGACATTGATAGCGCCTGGACCTATGCACAGGAGGGTGGGCGTGCCGGAGCAGGGCGTATTATCGTTGAAGGTTTTGTCGATTTTGATTATGAGATAACGCTACTTACCGTACGGCATGAAGACGGAACCAGCTACTGTGAGCCTATTGGACATAGGCAAGAGAATGGCGACTACCGTGAATCCTGGCAACCCCAGGCAATGAGCCAGATTGCACTGGAACGTTCCCAGCAGATGGCCAAAACCATAACCGACGCGCTCGGTGGTCGAGGGCTATTTGGTGTTGAGCTGTTTATAAAAGGTGACGAGGTGCTATTCAGCGAGGTCTCCCCGCGACCCCATGATACCGGCATGGTTACCTTGATCTCTCAGGACCTGTCTGAATTTGCGCTGCACGCGAGAGCCATTCTGGGTTTGCCCATCCCTGCCATTCGTCAGTTTGGCCCTGCTGCTTCTTCGGTAATATTAGTGGAGGGAGACTCCTCTTCGGTACAGTTTGGTGGTCTACAGCAGGCGCTTTCCGAGCCTGATGCCCAGTTACGATTATTTGGCAAACCGGAGGTGAACGGTCAGCGTCGTATGGGCGTTGGACTGGCGTTGGCGGATACGATTGATGAAGCACTGGCTAAGGCCTGTCGATGCTCCGAGGCAGTATCTATTAAATTGTAGGCAGGGGTGCAAGATGGACCTGCTTGACGTGTGCAAGCCCTTGAAAACCGACGATTTTCAAGGCTATGACATATAGCGCTGTGGATTGGGTGTTTTTTTATGTCAGTACTGGGAATTCCGCTAGACTCAATGGTACACATTACGGCTAACAGTAACATGAGTCATTGATTCCCAGCGTGTACATTCGAATCGAGAGTAGCGCAAGTGCTCTGGCGCGGGGTATTCAGGGAGAGGGAGAAACCGAATAGTGCGGATAATTACACCTAAATGAGCATGGACCTTTCTAAAATACTGGTTGTTGATGACGAACCTATGCTTCGAGGTTTGGTGTGCCAGTTGCTCAGCCTGGCCGGATATGAGGTTATTGAAGCCGATTCAGGGGAAGGAGCAAAGCGTCTTATAAAAGAACATCAACCTGACCTGGTGTTGTTGGATGTATTTATGCCAGGTATGAGTGGGCTTGAGGTTTGTGGCTGGTTGCGAACGGAACAACAAGATGATGAGACTGTCGTTTTGATGATGACAGGCCTCGCAGATAGCGCCTCCATTGATATGGCTTTTGAGGTTGGTGCGACAGACTTTATTGAGAAACCCTTTAACAATTACCTGCTTCGGCACCGAGTTCACTACCTGCTTCGCCAAAAAACTATCAACAGCGAGCTCAGGGTAAGTGACGAACGATTGGTGGTAACCCAAAAGGCGGCGAGCCTGGGTCATTTTGAGTCGATCCAGGGTGATCCAATTATCCATCTTTCCAGTGCCTCTCCGGTTATCCAGAATATCTTTGGTTCGGACTATCACGACGGTGAAATTCTTAAAGAAAAATTTTTTGAAAAAATTGAACCTGATGATGTTGAAAAGCTTTTCAGCAGTCTTGAGGTTGGAGTTAACAGCGGTACAGCGGTACAGACCGATTTTAAGATAATTGGCTCAGATGGTGAGACAAGGGTTATTTTTCTGGATCTTGAAACGGTGATTAGAGATGGGGAGTTTGTTAAGTTTTCAGGTGTGTTCCAGGATATATCCGATCGACGAAAAGCTGAAAACTACATCCATCAACTTTCGAATTTTGATGAAATTACCGGGCTGCCTAATCGAGCCTCCTTCAAAAACAGGCTTGAAAAAAAGCTCATACATGCAAGTAAACGAAAAAAAAGTATTGTGGTTGTTGTGTTGGGGATCGATAACTTCAAGATGATAAACCAGTCGCTGGGGTACACAGCAGGTGATCTGGTATTGGCGGAAATTGCGGCGCGTCTTGAGCGCTTCATCAGTACAGGGAATGCCGGAAAAACCATATCTTCACTGAACAATGATAGTTCAGATCCAACTATTGAAAACGATTTGGTTGCAAGCCTGGATGGGGATAAATTTTCGTTTGCATTGTGGGGTATTCGGCAGGAAAAAGAAGCCAGTTGGAATGTGAACTCTCTTATACACCTGATTAAACTACCCATTCAGCTTGAAGAGCAGGAGATAACCATAACCTGTAGTACCGGAATTACCTTTTTTCCGTTAGATGGCCTTGATGTTGACTCCTTGCTAAAAAATGCAGAAACCGCAATGCATCATGCAAAGAGTGTAGGCACCCCCTACCAGTTTTTTACTGAGTCAATGGCATGGCAGTCAACACATCGATTTACCTTGCAATCTGATATGGCTAAGGCATTGGAAGGTGATCAATTTATTCTGCACTATCAGCCGAAGGTGAATATTGCTGACGCCAGCGTGTCCGGGGTTGAGGCGCTTATCCGTTGGCAGCATCCCGAGAAAGGTTTTGTTTCTCCGGGAGACTTTATTCCGATCGCTGAAGAGACCGGGCAGGTTATTGCGATTGGTGCGTGGGTGCTGGATGCAGCCTGTAAACAGGCGAAGCTCTGGATAGATCAGGGTACTCCGCTTAGCATATCTGTGAACGTCTCTGTACTACAGCTGCGCGATCCGGCCTTTTGTAAGCTGGTTTCAGATACGCTGGATAGACATCAGCTTGATCCGGGCTTAATTCAACTGGAGCTGGTTGAATCGATGTTAATGGACTCAATGGATGACAATAGCGAAAAAATGGGAATATTACGTGACCTTGGGGTCACCATAGCTATTGATGATTTTGGCACGGGGTATTCCTCAATGGCCTATCTGGCCGCCCTGCCGTTGGATGTGCTGAAAATTGATAAATCCTTTATTGATACGCTGTCAACGGAAGATGATCCTGCGGTGATAGTCGAGGCCACCATCGCGCTGGCGCATGCACTGGATCTAAAGGTGGTGGCTGAAGGAGTAGAAGAAGCTGTCCAGGCTAAAATACTGGCTAACCTGGGTTGTGATGAAATTCAGGGCTACCTGTACTCCCGGCCCTTGGGTGTCGATGATTTTAATACCTGGCTATCCGATTTTATGAACACCTCGGATCGAGTTCAACGCCTATAACTTACTGATACAGTTTATGATGATCCATTCTATCTGGACGGTTTCGTGTCAGTGGGGTTTTCTGGATGCCGCTAAATTTCAGTATTTTTTCTCTCCTTTTCCCCTGGGTGCACTAAATGGTTTGCTCCATATAGCGTAGTCTTGGATAATCGTATTCCTATAGAAACGGGGTTACGGGATGCAACAGTTCAAAAAAATTGGTTTGATTGGTCGAGTTGAAAATAGTGCGGCTATTGAAACCATCACGGTCATTAAAGACTACCTCCGGTCCAAAGGACTAAGCGTAATTATTGAAGAGGAGACAGCAGCAGCATTATCCAATCATGGATTACAGGTATGTGGCGATCAGCAGTTGGGCGGAACTGCTGACCTTGTAATCGTAGTGGGGGGTGACGGAAGTATGCTGGGAGCTGCGAGAGCACTCGCGCGCCATAAGGTACCGGTGCTAGGGGTCAATCGCGGCCGTCTGGGGTTTCTGACCGACATTACACCCTCGGATCTGGAGGCCGGACTTGAGCAGGTGCTGCAGGGCAATTACATTCTTGAAAACCGGTTTTTGCTAGAATCTACTATTCAGCGAGAGGGTGAATCGATCGGCACAGGCCATGCGCTGAATGATGTGGTATTGCACCCCGGGATGGCCACCCGAATGATTGAATTTGAACTGTTCATTGATGGCTTGTTTGTCTACAGCCAGCGTTCTGATGGATTGATTCTGGCTACGCCGACCGGCTCAACCGCCTACGCACTATCTGCCGGTGGGCCGATTATGCACCCTTCGCTGGATGCGATGGTATTGGTGCCGATGTTTCCCCACACACTGACCAACCGCCCGATCGTGGTATCCGGCGGCAGTGAAATCAAGATTGTGCTGAGTGATGAAAATCACTCCGACCTTCAGATTAGCTGTGATGGGCAGGAGAACTTCATCGTGATACCTGGCGATGTCATTTTTATTCGTAAATACCCGCACAAGTTGCGGCTGGTTCATTTGATGGGGCACAACTACTACGAGGTGTGTCGAAACAAATTAGGATGGGGTAGTCGTTTAGCTTGATTACTTTCGAGAGAGTAAAACTAGTACTCCATCAGTACGACCTTGTTGGAGTACCAGGGTGATCAAAGCACTCGAGATAAAGGGCGAACAGGATCTGCGTGGTTTTAGCATCTTGATGAACCGTCGTGGCTTGCCGCATCGTATCAGTGAGGTTTCAGGTGCGCAGGTGATCTGGGTTCCGGGGCAGCAGGAAGCGCAATTAGCCGTGCAGCTGTATAGCGAATTTCAGCGTGGTGATTTCACTGAAGAGCTGAGCAATACACGTAAACCGGTTCTGAATACGGATGCCGATGGCTGGCTGCTGCTGCTACAGTTTGCACGCTTCCCTGTAACGCTGTTTCTCGTTGTGGTCTGCATCGTTGTGGTATTGATCACACAGCTCGGTAGCCAGTTAGATGTGGCCGGTGCGCTAACCTTTCTGAAGGTTACCCAAATCCAGGGCGACCTGTTGCTATCGATGCCGGAGGGGCAGCCCTGGCGTCTGATTACTCCAATTTTTTTACATTTCAGCATGCTGCATATTGCTTTTAACATGCTGTGGTTATGGGAGCTGGGACGACGAATCGAGTTGGTGCAGGGTAGTGTTGCACTACTATTTCTAGTTTTTTTGATCGGTGTTGCATCTAATATCGCACAGGCAATAGCTGTCAAAGGAGGATTGTTTGGCGGCATGTCCGGGGTGATTTACGGTTTGTTAGGCTATTGCTGGTTGTGGAGCTATTTTTCCCCCAGAGCTGAGTTTATCCTCCACAAGGGTGTAGTGTTTTTCCTGTTGTTCTGGCTTGTATTGGGATATTCGGGGGTGATCACCATGTTGGGTTTTGGTGCGATTGCGAACACCGCCCATGCTTCTGGGTTGGTTACAGGATTGGTGATTGCGGCGGTTTGTGTATTGTTCACCAGGTCGATGGCATACCTTCGCAAGTAAAGAGAATTAGAGAATCTAACTATGAGAGAACGTCAGGCTACTACCACTTATTTGAAGGACTATCAGCCCCCCAACTATCTAATCGACTCTACCGAACTGAAATTTGAACTGGATGAAAAGTTCACGCTGGTTTCTTCAAAGTTGAGCCTGCGAAGGAATCCTGAGGTAAAGCAGTGGAATAATCCTGCATTAATTCTGGATGGGCAGGAGCTTGAGCTACTGAGCGTGAAGCTGGATGGCCGACAGTTGGGCGCCACTGATTACGTTGTGACCAATGAAGCACTTACCCTCAATGGGCTGCCTGATCAGTTTGTGGTGGAGATTCAGGTCCAAATTAAACCAATAGAAAACACCACGCTGGAAGGGCTGTATGTTTCAGATGGAATGCACTGCACCCAGTGCGAAGCGCAGGGTTTCCGACGTATCACATACTATCTGGATCGCCCGGACGTAATGTCCATATTTACCACTGAAATTATCGCGAACCAAACCGTAAACCCGGTACTGCTGTCGAACGGAAATCTACTGGAAAACACTGCTTTAGCCGATGGTCGGCATTCGGTGAGATGGTTTGACCCCCATATGAAACCCGCATATCTGTTTGCGCTGGTGGCGGGTAAGCTGGAGTTTATTGAAGACCAGTTTGTGACATGCTCCGGCCGGGAAGTGACCCTCCGTATATTTGTTGAAGCGAAGGATCTCGACAAATGCGACCATGCGATGGAATCGCTAAAAAATTCAATGAAATGGGATGAAGAGGTCTATGGTCGCGAGTATGACCTGGATATTTTTATGATTGTCGCGGTGGATGCTTTCAATATGGGCGCAATGGAAAACAAAGGCCTCAATATTTTCAATAGCTCTTGTGTATTGGCGAAGCCAGAAACTACTACTGATCTGACCTACCAACGTATTGAAGCGATTGTGGCGCACGAATATTTCCACAACTGGTCCGGAAATCGAGTGACCTGTCGGGACTGGTTTCAGCTGAGCTTAAAAGAGGGGTTAACGGTTTATCGGGACGCCCAGTTCTCCGCACAGATGGGCTCTGAAACCGTTAAACGTATTGAAGATGTTGCGCTGCTACGCACGGTTCAATTTGCTGAAGATGCGGGGCCGATGGCACATCCCGTGCGCCCTGATTCCTATATGGAGATCTCCAATTTTTATACGGTCACCATCTACGAAAAAGGCGCAGAGCTTATCCGTATGATGCACCACCTGGTGGGCGATGAAGGCTATCGACGTGGTACCGATCTCTATTTTGATCGGCACGATGGTCAGGCGGTGACCACCGAGGAGTTTGTTAAAGCGCTTGAGGATGCTAACCAGATAGATCTGACACAGTTTCGCTATTGGTATTCACAATCTGGTACACCGGTACTGCATATCACCGATGAATATGATGCAGCGGGTCAGCAATATACGCTGACGGTTGAGCAGTCCTGCCCGGCAACACCCGGTCAACCAGAGAAAAAACCGTTTCATATCCCTTTAGTCATCGGTCTGCTGGATGGCAACGGCGCTGATATACCGCTGTCGCTACAAAGCGGTTCGCCTGAACAGGCCGGTAGCCCCAGTTATACATTGGATGTCACCGCCTCCAGGCAGCAGTTCATATTTGATCAGGTTCCTGACAAACCGATCCCCTCATTGTTGCGCGGTTTTTCTGCCCCGATCAGACTCGAATACGACTACGCGATGGATGATCTGGAGTTTCTTGCGCAGCACGATAGTGATGGCTTTAATCGCTGGGACGCATTGCAGAAACGAGTCGTTGCACTGATTTTTCAACTGTCCGAGACAGTTCGGCAGGGCGGACTACTCAAACTTCCGGATCAATTGATACCGATCTATCTGTCAATTTTAACCAATAGCGACAGAGATCCCGAACTCGCTGCCAAGATGTTGCTAATTCCGACCGAAGCGTACCTGTGGGAGCTGGTTGATGAAATTGATGTGGAGTCCATTCACAGCGCCAGAGAGTTTGTTAAACACGAACTGGCACAGGCGCTGATCGAACCCTTATCACAGGTTTATCATCTCCAATGCAGTGACGAACTGTATCAGGCAATACCAGCGCAAATTGCACAGCGTAGTTTAAAAAATCTGGCACTTCAGTATTTGGTATGGAGTGGTGATGAGCACTGGATTCGGGTAGCGATGGAGCAGGCCTCGAACGGGAGCAATATGACCGATATCAGTGCTGCACTAGGCGCATTGATGAACTCTATGGTTCCGCTTGCCGAGCAGTTATCGATTGAGGCGCTGGCGCAATTTTACAGTACCTGGAAGGCCGAACCGTTGGTGATGAATCAATGGTTGGCGCTACAGGCAGGCTGCCCCCGGCCAGGTGCGTTGCAGCGGGTAGAGAAGCTGCTGGAGCATGAGGCATTTGACCTTCGGAACCCCAATAAAGTGCGTTCAGTGGTGGGTGTATTCTGTGGCCAGAACAGAATTCACTTTCATCAGAAAGATGGCGCAGGTTATCAGTTTCTTGAGCAGCAGGTGATTCGACTGGATGGGATCAACCCTCAGATCGCATCCCGTTTATTGACACCGCTCACTCAGTGGGGGAAACATCAAGTGTTTCGCCGTGACTTGATGAAGCAGTCGTTGTCGAGAATTCTTGAGAAGGGCAACCTTTCAAAAGATGTGTATGAAGTAGTGAGTAAAAGCCTGATTTAAGTGCAGTTAGCGGGTCCTGGTACTGTGTGATCTCCATATCTATCACAGGCCAGCCCCGGGCCGGCGGTGGTAACGGTACAGGTCATGCGGTAAGCAATAGCTTCATTTCGGATACCTGATCGCTGGCATCCTCTAATATGGCAAGCTTGCCGTCAAGGGTCAGGGTCTGGTCTTTTAATTTGGCATATGCAGGTACCGAGGCTATAGATGGTGTGTCACCGTCGGTATTAAGTGCGTCGAGCTGGAGCTGTGAAAGTATCACCAGGTCAGCGTAACTAAGATCAGGGTTTCCTTGGCTCATCCACTCTTCGGCGTTTTCTACCGCCTCACAAAGTTCCTGCGGGAACTCCCATTTTCGTAAAATCATACTACCGATTTCACTACGCATCGCATCCATTACAGTGATCAGTGTTTCTTCACTGGAAAGCATATAAGGGTGATTTTCCGCGTAGGCAATAATGGCGATATCACCTACATCATGAAGCAGCCCTGCCAACAGTGCTTGTTCGGGATTTAGCCCTCGATTAAGCCTTGCTAACACATAGCAATGGGACGCTACATCAATACTATGCTTCCAGATGCGATTCATATGTTCGTTGAGCACCGGGTTATCACTTTGGAAAACCGAGCGCATCGCAAAACTGGTGACTAGCTGTCGGGTGGTGGAGAGTCCCAGTCGGACGATAGCGGCCTGGGTTGATTCAAAGGCTGATGCACCACGATAGAGTGGGCTGTTCGCTGTTTTTAGCAATTTGGCGGCGATAGCTGGATCAGAGTTAACGGCATGGGCGATGGTTTCGGCATTGGCAGTTTCACTCTCGATCAGGCTGTGAATACGGACTGCAACGTCGGGTAAGGAGGGCAGTGGTAATTTATCATTTTTCAGGTCGCTGCCAATTGAAAAATAGATCTCATCAATTTGAAATACATCAGATTGTTCAATCACTTCAACCCCATAACCCATATCATCCTGCATGGGCTCTACCTGCAGAGTATTAGGTAGTTCCTCGGATTTGTCGGGTTCTGGAGCTCTATATTCCGGATCTAGCCAGGCCGGGGCAATTTCAAGATATTGAACATCGGTCAATGTAACAATGTTGTACATGCGAGGTCGCATTTTGGCGATGGGCAGTTTCGCGCTTTCTGAACTGCTGGAGATAATCGATTTTTTCCCGTCCTGGGCCTCCAGTCCTAGTTTCCCTTCTAACAGGAATATCTCCTGTTGATCTGTTGATCCAAGTTCAATGAGCTTTTTTCGCGGTGGTACCGACTGAATTTTAATGTTTTCGGATACTCGAACCAGGCTTTCGTGATCAAAATTCACGAAAGGGGAAAACTGTTTCAGTTGTTCAGGTGTTGGATTTTTTTCGGTGTCACTCATGGTATCTGGTATCAGGAAATGGTTAAAAAGAACATCGGGGTTTTTGTTCGGATCTGACGGGTATTGTGCAACAGCATAAAACCTCCTGGTTTCTAATCGTCGTTGGTTAACTGATTGATAGCCCGTTGGCTATCGTCAGAAATATCAATAATCTGGAACCCTGTCCAAAAGGTTGAGCTATCACTTGATGGGTTGCTCCACAGGCTGTCTGCACCTACCTGGATAGTAGATAGACCGTTAACAGGCGAGGCAAGCTGGATTTCAAGCTGGTAGAGCTTATCCAGTTCAATCGGATCTGTACCCAGCAACATCAACCCGCCGGTGGAGATGTTGAGCAAGTTTCCAATATGTTTTCCGCTGTCGAGATCTATAACCATCACTTCTGAGGTGATGGTTGTTCTGGTCTCTGTTCTATTGTTCGTCATATCGACCTACACGGATGCCGCTGTTTTGTTGACTTTTAATAGTTCGTAGACTGCAAACATTGCTCTATCCACCAGTGGTTTTTTCTTTTCTTCGATGATGACCGCATCACCTAAGCGTATGCTGTTGGCGAGTGAGAGCATGGATCGCACGGCGATCTGTTTCCCCTGTACATTTACAAACATATAGCGGGAAGTTGCCGGGCTGTACCAGGATAGC
>JAHRWD010000060.1 GCA_019090315.1 Pseudomonadales bacterium | reverse complement strand
TGCATACCTCGATTGGAGATTTATCTCCGGCAGAATTTGAGGCACAATCAGGACTTAACGAATGAGTGTGTGCAAAAACGGGTTAGGTTCCAGCCGAAAGCATCGGTTTTTTGGTCTACCCATGAGCAAAGCGTTAAGTTGATGCCGTAACATTTCAGAACGTAATCATACAAATCTACTACTCATACCTTGAGAGAAAATCTGGCTTCGGTTAATGTATTAAATAGATCCAGCTGTATGGATATCTATACACGTTCTATGGCTCAGCGTTACAAACTGCCGGGCGCGCGCTCAAACCTGCTTCCTTTCACGTAACTTTATACCTACAAGGCTCCAGCTATGCTCAAGAACTATTTTATTACTTTGTTTGTTGTGCTTTTTTCAAGCTATGGGATGGCCGACTGGAATCTGGTGAATTCACAATCGAGCCTGAATTTTGTATCCGTGAAAAAATCAAAGGTTGGTGAAGTGCATCGCTTTTCCCAGCTATCCGGCACAATTAAAGACAGCGGTCAGTCCAACGTTAAGATCGATCTGTCCAGTGTCGAAACCAATATTGCTATTCGAAATGAAAGAATGATCAGCATGCTGTTTGATACGGTTACATTCCCGGATGCGATGATTTCCGGAAAAATCCCGCTATCGCAGGTTGCTCAGCTTGAGGCAGGTGATACGTTTGTAAGTACACTTAAGTTGTCACTTTCTCTTCATGGAAATACTCGTGAGTTATCGTCAAGGGCCAATATCACCAAACTCACCGACAACCGGATATTGGTAACTTCCGTAGCGCCGATCATTATCAAAGCTGAAGACTATACATTGGCTGAAGGTGTTGAAGCGTTACGTGCTGTTGCCAAGCTCACATCCATTAGCACCGCTGTGCCGGTTACTTTTAGTTTGCTGTTTTCGAAACAGTAGGCAGTTGTAAAACCACTATGCCCTACTCGATTGCAATCATTGACGCATTTACTGACTCTGCTTTCCATGGAAATCAGGCTGCGATCTGTTTACTCACCGATACCACTAAATCAGATCAGTGGATGCAGGCCCTGGCGGCGGAGATGAATCTCTCTGAAACGGCTTTTTTGTTGAAGCAGGGTGATGGCTGGGGGTTACGATGGTTTACTCCAACCATCGAGGTCAATCTTTGTGGGCATGCTACTCTTGCTGCCGCCCATGCGCTATGGGCACTACATGGAGAAACGGATACTACGATCACCTTCCACACCTTAAGCGGTGAGTTGACCGCGGTGCAAACTAGCTCCGGCATCCAGCTGGATTTCCCGAGCACGCCGATACAACCGAGTTCCCAAGTTACTCACAGGCAGCACCTACTACAGGCGCTTCAGTCATCAGAGGAACAGCTTTCCGCAGATCAGATATTTGATGCGGGTGAAGACCTTTTGGTGATGTTTAACAGCGCAAAGGAGCTTGAGGCATTGCAGCCGCAGACAGATTTGCTGAAGGAGATCCCATGTCGAGGGTTGATCGTTACCGCTGCAGGTGGCCGTAACGAGGTAGATTTTACATCCCGTTTTTTCGCCCCCAATGCCGGCATAGCAGAAGACCCGGTAACAGGCTCTGCCCATTGTGCACTGTCTGTTTTTTGGGCTGAACGGCTCGGCAAGAAATTGATGCGTGGTTATCAGGCCTCAAAACGTGGCGGCTACGTGCAGGTCGAGCTGAAAAACGAGCGTACCCTGTTAACAGGACAGGCGGTTACCGTTTTGGCTGGAACACTTTCAGCCGATATCTAACCCGCCTTATCGCCCAGAACTATCACCGATGCCATTCGGCCGGTTTGACCATCACGACGGTAGGAAAAAAATTGCCGAGATTGCTCAACGGTGCAGAAGTCACCGCCGGATATTTGAGTAATACCAACTGCGTATAGCTTGGCTTTGGCGATGCCGTACAGATCTGCCAGCCAATGGCCTGATTTGCTATCCCCTTTGGTAAAGCACGATTCGCAGTCCACATTGGCAGCAGCTTGTTCAAGTACCTGCTCACGCACTTCATTTCCAACCTCAAACTGCCGTGGCCCTATCGCAGGACCGAACCAGACCAACAGCTGGTCAGGTGCGCAGGCAAAACAGGCTGCTGTTTTTTCAAGAACCCCTGCACTTAAACCACGCCAGCCAGCGTGGGCCACCGCCACCTGTGTACCCTGTTGATCACAAAAAAACACTGGCAAACAATCTGCGGTGAGTACCGCTATCGGTAATCCGGGTTGGGTTGTGTAGATGGCATCGGCGGTAGGCACCGGCTGTTCAGAGTTTCCCTGAGCAACGATAGGCGCTTCAATGACTACAGTACCGTGAATCTGGTTCAACCATTGAACCGGATGGCTTGCTGAGTGATGAAGCTGGAGATATTGCTGCAAGCGTTGGCGGTTTTGCTCCACCCTCTCGGCTAGATCACCGACATGGGTTGCGAGATTCATGCTGTCCCAGGGAGCGGGGCTAATGCCGCCACTGCGGGTGGTAACAAGTGCTTTTACATTTGCTGGCGCAGGCCAATCGGGGATGATCCAGTCAGGCATGATCCTTTTGATCTTTCTTGAGCACTTCAAGCAGGTCCAGCATATCCTGCGGTAGCGGAATCTCCCACTCCATCCATTCGCCCGTGTCCGGGTGTTCTAATCCCAGAAATTTAGCATGCAGTGCCTGTCTGCCGAAACGCAAAATCGTTTCCTTGAACTCTTCGGTGCCGCCCGCCGGTAATCTGGATCTACCCAGATAAACCGGATCGCCCAGTAGCGGATAGCGCACATGCGCCATGTGAACCCGAATCTGGTGGGTGCGGCCGGTTTCCAGCTGAACCCGAATATGGGTGTGGATGCGGAAACGTTTCACCACGCGGTAATGGGTGACCGCAGGCTTACCGCCATGCTCAATCACTGCCATTTTTTTACGATGAACCGGATGACGCCCCATCGGTTTGTTTACGGTACCGCCGCCAACCATCACACCCTGGGTGATGGCTTCATATTGACGGGTCAGCGTGCGTGCCTGTAGCTGCTTCACCAGATGGGTATGGGCTTCAAGGGTGCGCGCCACCACCATCAGGCCGGTGGTTTCTTTATCGATACGATGGACAATGCCGGCCCGGGGTATCTGGTTCAGTTCAGGGTATTGATGCAGTAAACCGTTGAGCAATGTGCCCGACCAGTTGCCAGCACCGGGATGAACCACAAGACCCGCAGGCTTGTTGATCAGCAGGAGATGCTCGTCCTCATAGACGATATCCAGTTCAAGATCCTGGGGAGACCACTCTTCCGGCGCATCAAGCGTGGCTTCGATACGCAGGGTTTGACCCTCCTGTACCTTATGGCGCGGCTTGTTGCTTTCACCATCAAGGGAGAGCTCGCCACTTTCTATCCAGCTCTTCAGCCGTGATCGAGAGTAACTTGGGAACAACTTTGCGGCGACCTGGTCAAACCGCTTACCTGACATCTCTTCAGTTATAGTCGCTTGCAGTGAAATAGTTTCTAACTCGTTCATGTAATAGTGTGAGATCCTTATCTCGATCAGTCGATCGCCAACTTTTGGCAAGTATACGGCTTTGTGATTAAATAGCCGCCCGATTATACGCTGACTTCACCCCTACCGATGCATATGTTACCAAAGCCGTTATTTATTCAAATTTTTCTGATTGCAGCAGCCCTGCTAATTAGTGGATGTAGTAGTACCACCAAACAGGAAGAGCTGGAAGCGGAGACCGCCGGTATGGCGGAATACCAGATCTATCAGGAAGCTGAAAACTCGATGGAGCTGAAGCGATATGCCAATGCGATCGACATGTTTCAGCAGCTTGAATCACGCTTCCCTTTCGGTGAATATGCCCAGCAAGCGCAGCTAGAACTTATTTTTGCCTACATAAAAAACCTCGAACCCGAAGCCGCAATCGCCACCGCAGACCGATTTATTCGCCTCAACCCACAGGACCCGAAAGTCGACTATGCCTATTACCTGAAAGGTATTGCACTGTACGAGATTGATCTGGGCTTTGTTGAGCGTTACGTATCAAGCGAAAATGCCGACAAGGACCCCGGTAGAGCGCGGGAAGCCTTCAGCGTGTTCTATCAGCTACTCAAGCGTTTTCCGGATAGCGAATATGCCCCCGATGCCCGGGCTCGCATGGTATATCTGAGGAATCGCCTGGCTGCCTATGAAATCGCAGTTGGCAAATATTATATTACCCGTGGTGCCTACGTAGCTGCTGCCAACCGCGGCCGCTACGTAGTGGATAATTACCGCTCAACACCTTCAGTGCAGGCTGGTCTGGAATTGATGCTGGAATCCTACCGTGCGTTGAATCTGAATGATATGGCCCACGATACCGAAGAGCTAATCAGGAAAAACTTTCCTGATGCAGATATAGAAACTGATTCCTGACCTGTTAGACCGAGCGGGAATAACCCCGCTCCATTTTGCAAATCTCAACCTGATAATCGCTATACCATTTGCTCTTACCCAGCGCCTGGGCGGTTGCATGATGGGGTTGCTCTTTCCAGCTTTGAATATCTTCAAGTGTTCGCCAATAAGATACCGTAATTTCACGATCTCTTTTTGTCACGCCCCTCACTCCCAAATAGCCTGGCTGGTTTTCTACTAACGTCTGCAGCTTCTTTGCCATCGCAACATAACCATCGTTGTCTTCGGTCAGGGTAGCGGTAAAAATTACCGCATAGCAAGGTGCTTCAACGTGGTTCATCTTGACCTCATTCTTCGTATAAATAAGCGGTTATGAATCCGACAAACTCCTAACCAGTAGATTTAAATAGCATCAGGGCCTGGGCCATATTCATTTTCTTCATGGCTTTCCGACACCATAAATACCAGAAGAACAATTACACCTATGAGCGGAACTAATAGAATCAACTGCCACCAACCAGTTCGACCGGTATCGTGTAACCTTCTTGTGCAAATACTAATACTGGGAATCAACAATCCAAGCCCGAATACAGTGGATAGAATCATGGTTCCTAGTACATAATCGATGACGTTCAAAGCAATAGAAATAATCATGTAAAACAGAATATACATCCAGTACTCGGTGCGAGTCGCTCTTCCTTCAAATATTGCATACTGTTTTAATGCATCAATAAAATAGTCCATCTAAAACTCCTTTTTGGTTTATTTCCATTAAATTCAAATAATTTTTGATAGGCTTATTAGTTATTTCTACTCCGCCATTCTTTGACGAACCGCTTCATACAAACAAATTCCTGTCGCAACCGACACATTCAAACTTTCAACTTTTCCGGCCATCGGAATAGACGCTAGCCAGTCGCAGTTTTCTTTGGTTAACCTTCTTAAACCTTTTCCTTCGGATCCCATGACCATGGCAATGGAACCACGGTAATCGAGCTGGAACATGGTTTTCGGCGCTTCATCATCGGTGCCCACAATCCAGGTGCCCTGCTCCTTTAATCGATCCATCACCCGCGCAAGGTTGGTGACCTGTACAAAGGGTACAAGCTCCACCGCACCACAGGCAACCTTTTCTACCACTGGCGTTAAACCTACAGATTTATCCTTGGGAACCAGCACTGCATTTACGCCTGCCGCTTCAGCGGTGCGCAAACATGCGCCGAGATTGTGTGGATCCGTCACGCCATCGAGTATTAAAAGTAGCAGCGGCTCTTCCATCGTTTCAAGCAATGGCCACAGTTGTTTTTCGGTTAATGCCTGACGCGCTTCGCAAAGCGCCGCAACACCCTGATGAACACCCGGTGCTATTTTATCGATCTCTTTTCGTTCGATAGCATTAATTGGAATTTTTTGTTGCTCAGCCTGTTGCTGAATGGATTCCAACGCACCATCCTGCCGACCACGCTGAACCATTATTTTTTCTACCCGCTCCGGCGAGCCTTTGAGCAATCGTTCAACTGCATGTATGCCGTATATCCAGCTTTGTTTTGACTGTTCTTTCATAGCTATTTTTTATCTGTACTAATTTTTATCTGTGCTGTTTTTTTGTTTCTTGGCTTTTGTGCGGCTGCTTACTTTTCCCCTGCGTTTCCTGGGGCTGGCTTTTACTTTACCATCCTTCGCCACATCATCTTTTTTTGTAGTGGTTTTTCCTGATCCTGTTTTCGGTTTTCGTTTGGCTTTATTCTCCGATGTTGATCCTTCTTTTTTACGATGCTTTTTATTGGGAGCGCTTTTCTTTTTATTGGCTCTGGGCCCGGTTTTTTTCGCAGCGCTTTTTGTGCCTTTGTCGGCACCTTTTTTCGCACCACTTCCTGAACCGGCTTCTTCAAAATCGATTTTCTTATCGTCAACACTGACGCGCATCACCCGTACACGAACCGGATCACCAAGTCGATAACTTTTACCGCTACGTTCACCCACCAAACGATGTTTCACTTTATCAAAATGGTAATAATCATTTGAGAGTGCAGTGACATGAACCAGGCCTTCGACGTAGAGGTCCTTCAACTCCACAAACAAACCGAATGAAGTAACGGCGGTCACAATGCCATCAAACTCCTCACCCACCCGATCTTGCATATAGACACATTTAAGCCAGTCGGTCACGCCCCGTGTCGCTTCATCGGCGCGGCGCTCGGTCATTGAGCTGTGTTCGCCAAACTGCAGCATCTCTGCCATTCCGTAGGGGTAACTCTGCTGCCTGGTCAATGGCTGCGCCGAGTCAAAACGATGAATATGATCGATCGGTTTTTCAGATCGGATCAAAGAGCGAATTGCCCGATGCACCAATAGATCCGGGTAGCGCCGAATTGGCGATGTGAAATGTGCATAGCTGTTATAAGCCAGGCCAAAATGGCCGAGGTTTTCCGGCTGATAAACCGCCTGCTTCAGAGAGCGCAGCATCACGGTTTGGATCAAATGAAAATCCGGTCGATCCTGAATGCTGGCCAGCAACTGCTGGTACTCTTTCGGCTTGGGCTTTTTAGCGCCACCCAGACTCAGGCCCAGTTCGCCAAGAAATTCCCGCAGGTTTTTGATCTTTTCTTCGGTGGGCGTTTCATGCACCCGGTACAAACACTCCAACTCAGAGCTCTCAAGAAAGCGCGCGGTAGCCACGTTGGCCGCTAGCATGCACTCTTCAATAATCTTGTGGGCATCATTGCGGACGGTGGGAACGATCTCAACAATTTTGCGGTTTTCATCAAACATAATACGAGTTTCAACCGTATCAAAATCAATGGTGCCTCGATCAGAGCGTGCGCCCCGCAGCGCGCCGTAAAGCTTATGCAGTTCCAGGATCGGTTGGATGAGATCTGGATTTTGCTGCTGGATAATCTCCGCTTCCGTAGAGCCCGGATCATCCAGAAATGCCCCCACCTGGTTGTAGGTCAGACGAGCCTTGGAGTGCATCACCGCTTCATAAAAATGGTAATCGCCCATTCGGCCACCGGGACCAATGCTCAGCTCACACACCATGCAGAGTCGATCTACCTTCGGCTTCAGCGAACATAGCCCGTTGGAAAGAAGCTCCGGTAGCATCGGCACTACATGATCGGGAAAATAGACCGAAGTACCCCGTTGAATTGCCTCGCGATCCAGCGCCGAACCCGGCTGGATATAATGGGAGACATCAGCGATAGCGACGTACAGCACCCAGCCGCCGCTCTTCTTGGGTTTACAATAAACCGCGTCATCAAAATCCCGAGCGTCTTCACCATCAATGGTGACAAAGGGCAGATCCCGCAGATCGAAACGATCAAACTTGTCCTGCTCTCGCACCTCATCCGCCAGGGTTTTCAGCGCCTCTTCAACATCCTCATTCCAGCTATGGGGGATCTGGAACTGCCGAATCGCAACCTCTACCTCAACACCAGGATCAGAAGCCTCGCCGAGCACCTCAGTGATCCGGCCCATCGCCTTGTGGCGTAAACCGGGCTGCTCGGTAATCTCCGCGAGCACGTATTGACCGTGAACCGCATCGCTCCTTGCATCTGCAGGAATCAATACATCCTGGCTAATGCGGTTGCTCTCCGGCACCACAAAACTGATGCCGCTCTCCTCGAAATATCGACCCACCACCTGCTGCACGACCCGTTCAATCACCTCGACAATCGCTGCCTCACGACGCCTTGACGATTGATCATTCTTTTCCCGAATCAATACAATATCGCCATCAAATACCTGTTCCATCTGACGGCTAGAAAGATAATAGTCCTTTGAACCATCCTCAGGAACCAGAAACCCGAAACCATCCCGATGTCCTTGAACACGGCCCTTGATCAACTCCAGTTTATCCACCGGCGCATAACCATCCCGGCGGTTACGCATCAACTGGCCATCCCGCACCATCGCCTTCAGCCGTCGACCTAATGCATCCTGTGCTTCTTCTGATTCAAGCCCCAGCTCAATCACCAGATTCTTGAAATTGGCCGGTCCCCTGCGATTTTTCAGGTGCTCCTGAATAAATTCACGACTGGGGATCGGGTTACTGTAACGCCCTGCTTCGCGGGCGGCGTGTGGGTCGTTCGGTTTCTTGGATTTAGGCATTCAATACCAGCCAGCAATGGCTATAAAAATAGGAGGATAATAAAAGGAAGGGATCGGACAAGATAGGCGCAGCTAAAAATAGGCCGCCACGTAGATCGCCGCATCATATCACGACGATTGTGACAAGTCCTTGACAACCTTTAGGTCGCTCGGTAGAGTCCGCGCCTCAAACCAGCGCCGGGTTCCCGACGTTACGCAGCACATGCCCAGGTGGTGAAATTGGTAGACACGCTAGCTTCAGGTGCTAGTGATCGCAAGGTCGTGGAGGTTCAAGTCCTCTTCTGGGCACCATTTTGAAAAACGTCGAAAGACCACGAGAGACCATTTAAGGCATTGATTCTTAAATGGTTTTTTTGTTTATGCGGTTTCATTTCTTTGTCTGTCATGGTCTCCGATTGGCTCTTCCGTGGAACGTGGGTGGAACGTGGGTGGAACGCAGAATGACACCTTTCGATAATATTTGTGTCATTTTGCATGCATTCACACTCAGGCCTTTTTAGCCAACGAATGATGACTGAGCATCCGCCCAGCCAAAGACTGCCTGACAAACAACGTCGCTGAACTCTCGGTTGAGTCGAGGAGTTGCTGAACCCAGCCTGCCACTTCGTCAACATTGTCCAGTTTGGCAGCGGCATCCATCGCCCTGTCGTAGGCCTCCAGCACATCAGCACTGGTCGCCTCGTAACCCCACCCTTCACACAACCACCGAAGGGCCGCCATGGCGGAACCCAGTGCAAATTCCGGCTCCTTGTCCACATAGCCCCTCGCCGCCCGGGTCAGGGTTTTGGGTTCACAGGGGCTCATGCTCACGAGTTCAAGCGCCAAATCATAAAGTTTGATGTCCTTGGCCGTGGCAAACCATTTGCCTTCCTGCCCCGGTGTCGTGGCAATCAGGTCAGCTAGAATTTCAGCCTTGTCTTTCATGGGATAACGCTTTGCCACCGAGCGAAACCGTGCAAGATAGGAATTACCCTCTGCGACACTCAGACCATAGCGCCGATAGGCTTCCTCATGCAGACCGGAGGAAATCAAAATCTCCTCGCAGGCCTGGTCAATGGCGGAATCTGGCTCATTCAACCCCCGGGATGCCTCCGCGTACTTCACGGCCTCCGCCTTTTTGCCCAAGGCAAGCAGTGCCTCGACACCATAACGACGGTAGTGCCACATTGGATACCGGCACAACTCAAGCAAGTCGAGTAATTCCTGATACCGACCCGCTACGAGCAAACAGGACAAACACGCTGTGGTACCGTGGAAATAATTACCAGGATTCGGATGGGTCCAGCAATGCCGTAACGTGGTAACCAGATCATCGGCCCATTTCCCCGCCACATCCGCAGAACCACAGAGTTCGCCCCACCGGTCACCTACCGGACTGAGGTAATCGACACCATCGTCCGCCATGGCCTGCCAAAGCCGTTCAAGCCATTTATCGCGAACTTTCTTATCCGCTGGAGCCTTGACGATGACCGGAATCAAATCGTCAAGCGCCTTGTTAACGGCTGATCCCAGAGCTCCGCTGGAAGTGTCTATGTGTTCCAGTGCAGGCCAAAGCTTTTCCACCAATCGAACCGCACCCTCTCCCCCAAGATCGGGCTCTTTCTTTGCGACTTTTTTAATCTCGGAAACGGCTTCACGAAGGCGCTGGCACGCCAGCCTGGATGCCTTCCAACTATAGGCATTGGCCCGGAACCGGACGGGGAAAGTCCATTTGTGTGCCTTTTTTCTGACCATATAGAAATCCGCAGTCTGCTTTTTACAGCCCACGCGCCTTAATTGTCCCGTTCACTTTCTTCGACCGCTCGATTAGACTCGGATAGGACGGCCTGGCCAAGCGGTTGATCGCTTCCATATCCTGGTGGAGTTTGGCGAGGGCGGTTTTAGCTGACTTGAAATCGTCCAACATAGAGTTAACCTGCTTCCGCCACCCGTTCTGAGTCATCCAACCTACTACATCCAGGCCCGGATACTAGGCTCCTGCCCCCGGTATGCGGTGTTACCTGTATCTGGGTACTGATCCGCTCCTTCAGGGCCGGTACGTGCGAAATTACGCCTATCAGTTTGCCGTCCTGCTGTAGGCCCGCAAGGGTTTCCAGAGCAGTATCGAGAGCTTCCTCGTCGAGCGTACCGAAACCTTCATCCAGGAACAGCGAGTCCACCCGGACATTTTGGCTGGCCATTTGAGACAATCCCAGTGCCAGCGACAGGCTAACGATAAAGCTTTCGCCACCGGATAGGTTTTTCGTAGAGCGAATCTCTCCCGCCTGGTAATTATCAACCACGTTAAGCTCCAGCGGTTGCGCATCATCGCGGATCAATAAATAGCGGTCGGTCATTTTCTGCAATTGCCGGTTGGCATGGCCAATCATCATTTCGAATGTCATCCCTTGGGCAAAATTGCGGTATTT
>JAHRWD010000059.1 GCA_019090315.1 Pseudomonadales bacterium | reverse complement strand
GTCGGCAGCGTCAGATGTGTATAAGAGACAGATTCCTGTAATTGTTTTTATGGGATTTGTCCGATAAGAATCAAACTGTCGATAACCAGTTACAGTGTGTAGCTGATTCAGCCTTCTAAAATTAACATGCCGCTTGAGCTTACTGTATTTTGGTGGACTTAAACAGCAAGTTCTTTTGCCTGGGTACATTGTTTGGAACTGCGCTGACTTCAGCAATGGTACCTGCAAATTACGTTCTAGTTTTTACAAAAATTTACCCGCAATTATGAAACATGCAATATTTGTTGGTGTTCTTTTGTGGTTTAGTGCAGTCTCAGTAGTAGACCTTTAGGAAGCAATTGGATTTGAGAAGATTTGTGCCTGATTTGTTGGGTTCAATATGTTGGTTTTGATTAACCTGGAACATGGATGGTAATGGAAAATGTTAAAAAAACTAAGTTATATGGTGTTTATTTCATTTGCACTAGCTGCCTGTGGTGGTAGCAGTAGTAGCGGTGGTAGTAGTTCTACCTCTACATCTTCTGGACAATTTAAGGATAGTAATACGGCCGGGATTAGCTACACCTCAGGTGGACAGTCGGGGGTCACGGATGCAGATGGTGGTTTTGCCTATGAGACGGGAGGATCTGTTACATTTTCGGTTGGCGGCGTAACCATCGGGTCAACCGATGGAAAATCTATCGTCACACCAGTGGATTTGGTGTCTGGAGGTAGTTCAAGTTCTGCTCAGGTACAAAATATCGTGCGCTTTCTAATGATGCTGGATGATGATGGAGACCCAACAGATGGGATCAACATTGCGTCATCTGTTCAGGCCGCTGCGGAAACCTGGTCACAGGTTGATTTCACAGCAGTAGACTTATCAAGCGAATTAACCTCAATTATTTCTGATGCAGCATCTGCGGATGGCGGTACGCATGTTTTGCCTTCCGCTTCGGCCGCGAAAGATCATCTTGAATCTACATTGCTGTGCTCATACGCAGGCGCATACGAAGGAGGTTTTTCAGGTGGTGACAACGGTAACTTCGGGATCTTGGTTGATGCATCTACTGGCCATGTATCGGGCACCGCGTATAGCATTCCCGATGATACGTACATTGGTTTAACGGGAACAATACCCATTAGTTATGATCAGCAAGTCACTTTTATAACCGGGAATACGACGACCGGGTCGACATTTACGGGTGAGTTTTCTTCTGTAAACGCAGTATCTGGGACCTGGTCGGATACTGTGTTTTTTGGTAATTTCTCCGGCTCGCGAATTGGTGGTACTGCAAATGCAATTTACCGCTTTACAGGTAGTTTTAGCGGTGATGATTTTGGCTTGCTCTCTTTCGATGTGGACAGCGCTAACAATATAAACGGCGTAATTTATAGTATTGCTGACGATCTAACATTTACATTGAGTGGCACGGTTACCGGAACTACATTGGTTGCTACTACCTCTACTGGTACAGCTGTCGCTGGAACACTTGATGTTTCAACCGGCGCTCTCAGTGGTACATGGAACGATTCAGCAGGAGGCTATTCGGGGGTATTCCTGGGAAGTGGCTGTAAACTCAATTGACCAGGCGAGGTCAACCTGTGGAATGGCTCTCACTGATAGCGAGAGCCATTTTCTTCTTTAAATAAGTAGATAGAGTTGTTTGTTCTGGTTAGCTGGTACCACCTTTACGCCTTAACCGCAGCCCCTAAACTCATATAAGCGACGAAGCGTGGTGAGTCTTCCATATAGTCACATTCATCCCAATCAATCTTAAAGCCAGAGTTTTTGATGCTGCTGACTACTGGGCGATTTAGGTTGCAGCCGCCAAATAATTTTTTCCAGATTGGGTTTATGCGGTTTTGCCATTTCTGAACATCTTCATCCGGTGCCTGGCCATGTTCGCAAAAGATAAGTTTGCCTTCGGGTTTAAGTACACGATGCATCTGATTCATGGCGGTTTGCCAGTCGGGGATGGTGCAGAAGGTAAAGGTTAATACGATGCAATCTACGGAATTATCATCGAGGGGTATCTTTTCGCCAGGCAGCCCCAACCATTCTACTTCTACGGGAGAGTTACTGAGATTTTCCTGTGCTTTTTTACGCATACCTTCGGATGGTTCAAGCCCCCATACTTTGGTGACCTTATCGGGGTTGTAGTATTGCAAGTTAATTCCAGGCCCCATGCCTACTTCTAGTACTTCGCCGTAGGCATCTGCGAGCATTTTGGCGCGTAATTTTCCGGTCGCTGCACTGCTGCATGCACAGTTGATCAGGTGCGGTAGTATTTTTTCTTCGTAAAAGCTCATAGAGGTAACTCGTATCTAATTATTATTTTTCGAGGCTTTTGCACGAGAGAAAAAATCATCTCTCATGCAAAGGCCTCGTTTTACTCTTGCTGTGAGTTTATCACATCTGTATGAATGGTTATTTTTTGTGCTGCTGTTGCTGGTGTTAGCTTGGCTCTGCAATCACGCTCTCTTTTTTGAAGCTGAGCTTACCCAGCAGCCACATCATCGGACACCAGTGAGTAAACGCTGACTGGATCAGGTTGAGTGCGATAAAACCTGTAAACAGAAGCCAGGCAGGGTGAATGAAATGAGCCAGTAGAATACTGATCAATATAAAAATTCCTGCGATTAATCTTAAACCTTCATTAATGGTCATGATGTAGCTCCTTAAAAGTAGAAATGGAAAAGGGTAGGGAGGGAATTTAAAATCGATAGGTGGCACGCATATAGAGGTTATCGTTTTTCTGCAGTTGCCCGAGAAATGTGTGTAGTTGATCACCCATAAAAATATTGGCTCCGGTTTCAAAGCTCCAGTGATCACTGTATCGGTAGTTAACCGATGGAATAACGTAGGCGTCATGATCATTTGGAGAATAGAAACTGAACAGGGACCAGCGTAGTTTTTCCTGCATAGTCAGATAGGTTAGCCGCAGGGTAACGGTATGTCGTGACTCGGATGGTTCGGTTTCGGGGCTGGGGGAGCTCTCAATGAGATTCTGATAATCGCTGATGGTCTCCAGATAATACTGTACGCCAAGGGTTAAATGACGCATTAGTTCCTGCTCATAACCCAGCAAAAATCGCCATTCGGAATTGGGTATCCAGGGGTCTGTACCATTTTTATCATCAACCGATTGATGGTAGGCAAACTCTGTGTTGATGATGCCCGCGCTTAGTGGGCCACGCAGACTGGCTCCGAGAGAGTTCATGCGAGGAAAATAGGTATGGCCGGATGATGGATTAAACCCTTCGGGCATTTTGTAAAAACCCCGGTAGCCATAGATCGCCCATTCATAGTTTCCGATATTCTGGTAAAGACGTAGCGCTGCCTCACCATTACCTAGGTCGTTGTTTAGGTCATTGCCCAGTTGATCAACAGCAAGTTCCGGCGGTGCTGCAACGATGGCGTTTTCAACCGGGCTGTAGTAGCTAAATCGTTCACCAGTGATATAGATATCGGGCTCAAAAAATGGCGTCCACACCAGGTCAATGTTGGCTCTGTTGTTATACCAGGTGAGCCGGATTGAATCACTGGGGGCTTTCAGGTATTCCATATCTCTGCCGGCAAAAAAGGATTGCCAGTCCTTGGGGAACAGATCATTTAAAAAAACCAGATCACCGGTTCCCCAGGTTAGAATCTGCCGACCTATCCGCAGGTCAATACTGGATGTAGGAGAACCATTCCAGAAGGCTTCACGAAAGCTACCATGCAGGTTTTCCGTCACCGCATCAGCAACAAGATCAGCCTTGATGCGAATATAGCTATCACCGAAGTACCAGCTGTTTTCCAGTCGTCCACGAACCTCTGCTAATGACTGGTTTTTTTCGGTTGGATTATTGCTATCCAGAAACTGTCCAAAGTCACCTTGAATAAAGCCATGCCAGGGGGATTTCTGTTGGGTAGATTCCTCTGCCCAGGGGGCTTCTCCCCAATCATCATCTGCCCATTCCCCTTCTGCAGTCACTTCTTTTAAAGTATCTGGCAGGGCAGGCTCTTCAGCACCAACCAACTGGATCGTACTGAATATCAGGCTTGCAATGAGCAATATGTAGCTGAGATTTTTCATGGCCGAGTTTACTATTTCGCCGCAGGTCGTTTAAACCACTGTCGAGGTGGATTACGCAGTGAACGTTCACTGAATATATCCGCTGGCATACCCAGATCGTATGAGATAAAGCGCATCTCATTCAGGGTATATCCTCCAGTTCTTAGGTTCGATACCTTCATACGGGTAGCGGTGGGGAAGCCCTGTATGGTTTTGACTTGAAGGGCTTCAATACGGCGATAGATCTTTCCGGCATTGTCGGTATATTCTGTTTTTACCGGCATAAATGTTTTTTTGTCAATCCACACTTGGTAGTTTACAAATTCAACATTTGATGGGTTTTTAGGTGTGTTGAGCACGACATAAAATTTATCGGTAGTTTCGATTAGTTTGTGATGGTCTTCACTAAGCCCGCGCCCAGAAACATCTTCATAAAAGAAATCGGATCCGACAAAGCTGGTGCGTTTATCTCCGGATGCAATTCGTTTAACAAGGTCAAGCCCTGGCAGATACAACCAGCGATCATCATCCCCACCGGGGTGCTTCTCTACCAGAAAAAGGGTGCCACGAATATCGGAGGGGTAGCTGAACAGCACCAGGTATTGTTGATCGCCACCGTCCTTACCATCATTAATATAGTCGCGTCTTAAAATAGTAAATTGTCGGGTCTGTTTGCGCCCCTGGCTATCTACAATCTGCATACGGGTTTCTGCTCGACCATCAGCTCCTGAATAAAAGGCTGCAAGGTTTGCTTTGTTGACAATTTTGTTCACGTCAGTAAGGTCTGCAGCACTTGCGTTCGTGCTAATGGTAGCGAACCCAACAGCTACCCAGGCAGCGAGAGTAATGCCTGGAATTGAACGAATAAATTTCTGAAAAATATTCTGAGACCTTTGCACGAGAGCCATTTTGCTCCCATGCGGCGTTAAAAATGTGCTCAATCGGTCATTTACACTTGTAAACTTCCTCTCTGTGCGCATTTTCGCCTTGCCTGAAAGCAAAACCATCTCTCGTGCAAAGGTCTCATTCTGTGTTTTATTCATCGTGATAGTTCCTTTGCTATTTTTTATTTAAGCCACGGATGTATTAGTCGAATTAGAGCCGGTAAAGCAACAATGGTGACGATGCATGAGATTGCCATAATAGCCGCCAGGAAAATCCCAACGGTCTGGTAGGGAACCAGTGGCGCGAGTAAAAGCGGTGTGAAACCCACCGCAATAACCAGTGCATTTCTGCTGATCGCACGCACAGGTTCCTGATACATTTGATTCAGTGCCAGTATCCAGTCGCCTGTCTTTTTGTACAGGGTGCGTACCTGCTGCAAAAAATGGATGGCAAAATCGACCGATAATCCCAGTGTTAAAGAGGAGAGTATCGCAACCGGCATATCGTAATCCTTACCGATAAAGCCAATCACGCCGTAAATCAGGGTAATGGTAACGGTAAGCGGAATCATTGCCATCAGGCCAAAGCTCACCGAGCGGAACAGGAATATCATAATCAGCCCCACCGCAATGAATGCGCTGATCAGGCTGCTGATCATGCCGGTAACCATTTCATCCTGCCAGACTACGTTGATGTAGGTTAGCCCGCCCCAATCCATCTGTACATTATCGGGTAGCGGATTTTGTGCGATATAGTCATCTACAAATTGAATGACTCTGTTCATATCAACGTTATCGCCGCTACTTAATTGCAGCCAGATCGCAGCGGATTGATAATCGGGTGTCACCATATGCCAAAGATCCTGCGGGCGATGGCTACCCTGAAAACTCAGGATCGTTTGTGCAACCGCGTTGCTGCTATTCGGGATCTGGTAGTGTTTTTGTTCACCACCCAATAGCTCACGATATACGGTTTTAACCAGGTCAGTAATTGCTGTGCTTTTGCCGATATCAGGATTCTGGTTGAGAGCCTGTTGCATCTTGTCAATGTAATACAACGCTTGCGGTTGCTGGAAATATTTCCTCCCAGTGACGGCGTTATCGACAAGATCAGCCATCTCCTGCCAGTAATCGATGCTACCGGTATCAGGATCTGCATTGAACAGCTGTTCCTGAAGTTCATAGCTGAGCAACTCTAATGAATTCTCATCGCCATCATTGTTTGCTACACGTTGCTGAATAGCGGCCCAGTCCGTCGTTAGATCAACACCATTATTATGCGCTCGATCTATAACCCGATCGATCTGTTCAGCTGGTACGAGAGATTTTTTGGCCTCATGGGACAGCACTAAAAATGCATTATAGGTGCCGGCAAAATGATCATTTAACACTTTGTCCGCAACGCGTATTTCATGCTGTTTATCAAACCAGTAGACAGGATTATCGTTGATGCGAATTTTACTCACACCATAGATTGAAACTGAAAATACAATCAGCACCAATGGCAGAATAAACCGTGCATTACTGATGCTAAAGTTGCCAACCCGAGGAAGTATTCTGGCTAACAATCCATGGCTTTCCCGGTCATGCATTTTGCGGGCAAGAGTTTCCAGAGTTTTTTCCGGGAGCAGGGCGATATAGGCCGGAATAAAGGTGACCGTTAGCAAAAACGCAAGGGTGATTCCCGCGGCAACATACCAGCCAAATACCTGAACCGGCGGAATAGGGGTAAACGCCAGTGAAGCAAAACCGACCGAGGAGGTAATCGAGGTGAACAGCATCGGTTTAAACAGGTGCCCCATTACTTCGGTCACCACCTCTTTGGGATCTCTACCCGGCTTATAACGATCAGCAAATTCGGAGAGTAGATGGACCGAATCTACCACCGCAATCGGCATCAGGAATATCGGGATCATCGAGCTCATAATATGAACCGTATAACCCATTCCAATCAGCAATCCCATAATCGAGATCACCACCGCCATAGCCATCAGCATGGGTGCGATAATCAGCGATATGTTGCGGAAAAACACCCATAGCATCAGGAAAATTACCAATCCCGCCAGCGGGGCAGAGATCGCCATCTGCTTGAACATTTCAACGCCAAAGGTATCTTCGGCGATGGGAAGTCCGGTGATATGAAATTGATCATCCGAATCAAGTGTACTTATGATTTCACGGATCTGCTGACCAATCCGGTGGCTCTGATCCTTTTCTATGATGGGCACATAGATGCCCGCTGCTTTGCCATCTCCAGAAACCAGCGTGTTTTGCAGCATAGGCAGATGATTCACTGCGTCCTGAATACGTGTAACCGCTTGCTGGGTTTTGGGCGCCTGATTCATCATCCATTCAAAACGGATAGTGCCAGCACCCTCCTGGGTAATGTTGTCAGCGGTAGCCAACGAGCGAAGGTCGTGGCGAATCACGCCATCAATTTTTTCGATTTCACCACTGAGCTGATCGATAGCTGCGAGAGTTTTAGGGTTGTAAACGCCATCCGGACTGGTCTCATTTACAACACCCACGACAATCATGTCGTATAGAGAAAATCGCTCCTTAATCTGATTGTGTGTAACCCGGTCCGGTTGATCTACCGGTAGCATATTTTCCGGATCCGTATCGATATGAATCCGGGGGAACATTGCCGCAAGCACCACAACGGTGACGGCAACAAGCCCCATTACCCATTTTGGATGGTCCAGTGAGAATTTGACAATTCGATTACCCATAACGCATTCCTGTTAATATTTGACCTAACTGAGACCTTTGCACGGGAGATGATTTTGCTCTCAGGCAAGGCAAAAATGTACCCAAGGCACTCGCTCCACTCGCGGGGCAGGCTCCGCACAGAGAGGAAATTTACATGTGTAAATGACCGATTGAGCACATTTTTACCAAAAGTAGGCACCACCAGGCGACGCCGCATGGGAGTGAAATGGCTCTCGTGCAAGGGTCTCTAACTGTATTTAGAAAGTAACGTGCGTATATGATCCATCGTTTCATGTGTTGACGTATTTTCATCTTCTGTTGCCAGTACATTTTCTTCAATCAGGCAAGCCAGCATCTCATGGGATGCCTTATCCAGTGCCTTACGGGCAGCGCTTAATTGCTGAATGACTTTTTCGCATTCCTCATCCTGACTGATCAGCTTTTGAATTCCGCGTATCTGTCCTTCAACCCGCGCCAACCGATTGAGCATGGCCTGTTTTGTTTCCAGCATATGGTTTGTTTCCTTTAAAACTCTCGACGAGTTACGTATTTATTGCTCAATATACTATACCCCCTATGGTATATATCAATAGATATACTGAAATCATCTAAGGTGAGCGTCAAATCGATAAATTTTAAATAAGAGCTGGCACATTAGCGGGAAAAACACATATCAGGCCATCAACCGCACTATCGATACAGTTTGATCAGTACGCTCGATAATGGGCGAATCTCTCAAAGATCCGCAGATTTTACCGTCAATTATTGACCTGGTTATCGCTAGCCAAAACGTTCCAGCCGAGTTTATCGTAGCATCGCTGATGGATTATCAATTCAGCAGCAACCACCTCTCCTTCGCTGCGAATAGAAGTCCGTGTTTTCATTGAAAAATCAAAAAAAAGATACACGTAAAGTTTGTGTGTGTATCCTGTCGCTGGCGGTTTATGTACTGATATTCTCGGTACTACTAAGGCAACATGCCAGCCCGCTCTGATACCCAATCAAAACCATCCCAACGGAATGGAGGCGTCTTTTTTGTTATGCGGATTGTAGTTCCAACAGAGATTATCGAAGGTGAAAACCGGGTCGCGGCGTCACCGGAAACCGTGAATAAACTGGTAACCACCGGTCACGATGTTGTTGTTCAAACCTCCGCTGGTTTGGCCGCAGGCGTATCCGATGAGTTATACCAGCAGGCGGGTGCATCCATTGTAAATACACCGGATCAGCTTTATGAACATGCGGAAATCGTACTCAAGGTACGTGCTCCGCGAACAGATGAAATAACCATGATGCCCCGGTCGAGCATCTTGATTGGCATGCTCGAACCCTTTAACGAAGAGAACAAAGCGCAGTATGCCTCGCAGGGATTAAACTGTTTTGCGCTGGAATCACTGCCCCGTATTTCCCGGGAACAGGTGATGGATGTACTTTCCTCCCAATCCAATATTGCCGGCTACAAAGCGGTACTGGTTGCCGCTTATCATTACCCACGATTTTTCCCGATGCTGATGACCGCCGCCGGCACAGTCAGACCAGCCAAGATATTGGTACTGGGAGCAGGGGTTGCAGGACTCATGGCAATCTCCACCGCCAAGCGCATGGGGGCTGTGGTCAGCTCTTTTGACGTTCGACCAGCGGTTAAGGAGCAGGTCGAAAGCCTGGGAGCCAAGTTTATCGAGGTTCCGTTAGAGGAGCATGAACAGGCGGAAACCAGTGGCGGCTATGCCACCGAGATGTCGGAAGATTACCAGCGCCGGCAGGGCGAACTGGTACATGAGGTGGCGATCAAATCCGATATTATTATCACTACCGCGCTAATCCCCGGCAGGCCAGCACCGGTATTGTTGCAGGCAGAAACGGTTGAGCAGATGCGCGCCGGTTCTGTGGTGGTCGATCTTGCTGCCGAGTCAGGTGGTAACTGCCCACTGACAGAGAAGGACAAAACTGTAGTCAAACACGGAGTAATCCTGATCGGTAATACCAATCTACCGAGCACCGTCGCTGCTGATGCTAGCGAGCTCTATGCACGCAATATCTACAATTTCCTTGAACTGCTGATCGACAAAGAGTCCGGCCAGGCAATGGTGGATTCCGATGACGAGATCATTCGTGGTGGATTGATCTGCCGCGAAGGCCAAATAAGGTGCCTTTAATCAAGTCCAATTATTTTATGCTGGCTAAAACGCCCCCTAATTCCCCCGAAGTTCGTTGCATTAGAACCACTAATACGCCTTACTTCGTGGAAATTAGAAGCCCTTTTTTCTCAGCCTAATTCTAATTAACTTGATCAGAGCCTCCTAAACCGATAAATAAACTCGGGAGCGTAACTACCTGATGAATACCAAACGCTGGGCCAGCGCTGCTTTGCTAGGCAGCGCACTACTTTACGCGATACCGTCACTGGCTTCCGAGGGCGCTGCCCTCAGTCCCTTTGTTATAAACCTGACGGTATTTGTATTGGCAATATTTGTCGGTTACTACGTGGTATGGAATGTGACGCCGGCCCTGCACACCCCCTTGATGTCCCTGACCAATGCGATCTCCGGGATCATTATTATTGGTGCATTGCTTTCTGCAGCTCCGGATGGATGGACCCCTGGTACATTTATGGGCACTGTCGCGATAGTACTAGCAAGTATCTGTATCTTTGCCGGTTTTATGGTCACCCAACGGATGCTGGCAATGTTCAAAACCAAAAAGAAAGGAAGCAGGGGGTTATAACGAATGTCGATTAATGTAGCTGCCTTTTTCTATCTGGTTGCCTCGGTGCTTTTTATCCTGGCACTTCGAGGCCTCAGTTCTCCCACCAGCGCACGTATGGGTAATATTTTTGGTATAAGCGGGATGGTGATTGCCGTGCTCACCACGCTCTCTCTGGCCCAGATGGAGAGTCTGTTTGTAGTGCTTATCGCTATCGCCATTGGCGGTGGCATCGGCATCACTATGGCCCGGCGTGTGGAAATGACCGCTATGCCCGAGTTGGTGGCTTTTATCCACTCGCTGGTAGGTTTGTCGGCGGTGTTAATCGCATTTTCGGCAGTCTATGATCCGGGCAGTTACGGGATCAGCCTGACCGAATCGAATCAGTTACCGATCAGTAACAGCATTGAGCTTTTTATTGGTACTTTTATCGGTGCGATTACTTTCAGCGGTTCTGTGATTGCTTACGGTAAACTGAGTGGAAAATTAAAAAGTGCCGCGCTGGTGTTTTCTGGTCAACACAAGTTGAACCTGATACTCGCTATTATCATGGTAATTCTCGGCATTCAGTTCACCATCACGGGTGACTGGACACCGTTTATATTGATGACGATGATTGCTTTACTGCTGGGTGTTTTGGTTATCGTACCCATCGGTGGTGCGGATATGCCGGTTGTGGTGTCGATGCTGAACTCCTATTCAGGTTGGGCAGCGGCGGGTATCGGATTTTCTCTTAATAACAATATGCTGATTATTGCCGGCTCACTGGTGGGTAGTTCCGGTGCCATCCTGAGTTACGTTATGTGTAAGGCGATGAACCGCTCCATTATCAATGTACTATTGGGTGGTTTTGGCGGTGACCAGGCCGACACTTCAGCCACCACCTCCGCTGGCGGCGAACAAAAAAATCACAAAAGCTGTGGCCCGGCAGATGCTGCGTTTATGCTTACTAATGCCGACAGTGTAGTGATTGTTCCCGGTTACGGTATGGCGGTTGCTCGTGCCCAACATGCGCTCAAAGAGATGGAGGAGTTGTTGGGTGAAGAGGGCGTAAATGTTCGTTATGCCATCCACCCGGTTGCCGGGCGTATGCCGGGGCACATGAATGTACTGCTGGCGGAAGCAGAAGTGGATTATGAGCGGGTATTCGAAATGGAGGAGATCAATAACGAACTGCCCAGCACCGATGTGGTGCTGGTAATTGGTGCCAATGATGTGGTTAATCCATTGGCCAATAGTGACCCGAGTAGCCCTATTTATGGTATGCCGATCATTGAGGCGAGTCGCGCTAAAACCGTATTGATCATCAAACGAAGCATGTCAGCGGGCTATGCCGGTATCGACAATGATCTGTTTTATATGGACAACAGCATGATGGTATTCGGTGATGCCAAAGAGGTAATTGAAAATGTTATCAAAGCAATATAGCTAGTTGTTGCGGCTATCCATAAATCGCGCTGAGTTTCTCAGTCTATACAGACTGACCATTCCTCGACCACGAGTATGCCCAGGCACTCAGCGTAAGCAGTACGTACAAACCACCGATAAAAAATAGCTGCTCAGGCTGATGCTCGAACTCGTAATATAAAATCAGCACTGTGCCAAGCAGTAGGCCGAAAAAAGAAGCCATCGTAATAAACAGCGATGACTCCGTCAGATCACGAATCCTGAAGTTAGCGTAGGCCATCAATAGCGATACCAATAAAAACGTAATGCTGCCAAATTCAAGAATAACCTCCAGACTGCCGACAAGCACCAGACAGAAAGCCATCAGTGACATGCTGACGATTGCAAATACCGGGATACGGTTAACTTTCCGACCTATAATTTCCGGGAAATAACCATCCCGCGCAATAATGGCCATTTGTCGTGATGCGCCAAATACCGTACCACTGATTGCGCTGCTGGTTGCCAGCAATGCACCGATAATTACCAGGTCGGCACCCCAGTGACCGAGTACATTTTCAGCACCGGCGGCCAACGCGTATTCTTTATTCTGAGTGATTTCATCTAGCGGTATCGCTAATATGGCTCCGATCGCAATCACCACATAAATCAACACAGCCAGGAATATCGAGCTATAAATCGCCTTTGGGATATTCTTTTCCGGATGGTCCATTTCATTCACAGCATTGATCACCAGTTGAAAACCTTCATAGGCTACAAAGGTAATGGATGCCACCATCAAAATAGACAACATGCTCACATCTGTGGTGTCCTGCAGCAACACTGGAAGTGTGGTCTGGCTGTTATTGATCAGTACAAAAGAGATCACCACCAGAATGACCAGCTTGCTATAAACCATCAGATCTTCGATCTTGCCCATACCCTTAACACTCCACAAATTGATTAATGTGAAGATAAGAATGACGCCACCAGCTACTAATTTACGTGCCCATTCACTCTCGGCAAATTCAAAGCTGCTAATTGCGTAGGATGCAAAGGTATAGGCATAAAGCGCCATGGTGCTGATGTAGCCAAATATCACCCACCGGCCAATGAGTGATGCAGCAAAGGGCGAGTTTGGAAAGGTTTTTTTGTAAAAGGAGTAAGTAGCGCCTTCATCTTTGTAGTACACCCCCAGCTTTACATAGGAGTACGCTGCCATTAGCGCGATCACTCCACCAATGGCTATAGCGACCGGCGTAAATACACCAATCATCGCTACCGATATACCAAGAATAGTGAATATGCCACCGCCCACCATTCCTCCCAGCGCAATAGCAATCAGCTCCGGCAGACCAAGGGTTTTATTGCGCTTTCTGTGGGGGGAGTTGTTGTGGTTATTGTTGAAAATCATCGGAACTGCATTTCAGAGACCTTTGAGATCCTACAACAGTTCTTCAATCGAAATTTTGATCTCCGCATCCTGAGGTTCAATTTTTGGATGGAAGCGTTTCACCAGCTGACCATTTCGATCGACTAAAAACTTCTCAAAGTTCCAGGTGATATCACCCTTGAATTTTGAGGCATCTCCCGCTAACCATTCGTAAAGTGGTATCCGGTTTTCACCGTTCACCTCAATCTTGCTGCTCATCTGGAAACTAACCGGATAATTGAGCTCACAAAACTGTTTGATCTCAGCGTCGGTTCCGGGTTCCTGCCCTAAAAATTGATTACAGGGCAGGGCGATAATCTCAAGACCCTGATCTTTGTATTCCTGGTACAGTCCCTCAAGACCTGCATACTGAGGCGTAAGGCCGCAACGGCTCGCCACGTTAACAAGAAGCACGACCTTGCCTGTCAATTGCTTCAGCGGGAGGGAGGTGTCATCGATTGAGCTGAGCTCAAAGTCATATAAATTGGCCACAATATTCTCAGTTGTTGTTGCTAGAATTCGAGAGTCTACATTATGGGAGATTAAATGACAGTGCTGGGCGGTAGGGGTGTCTCCTTTAACCTGGCTGATTGTTATTAGCTTATATTGCAGTATAATCCCGCTCCGAAATAGTAAGCGAATAGCTATTCAATACGTCTTGTAGAAAACTCGCCTGATTTTGTTAGACTCAAAAATTGAGTAGTGATTCAGATAGAGCAGATCGTGCTTAATCAAGGATAGGGGAAAGAAATGTTAGAGAATTTTGATATAAATAGTTTTGTTGATACTTACGCGCTGCCCTGGGCTATTAACATTGGCCTGGCTGTGGTGATATTTATCGTTGGTCGTATTGTTGCGGGTATGGTTGTACGTGGTGTCGCAAGCGTAATGAAAAAGTCAAAAATGGATGAAATTCTGATTGAATTTCTCTCATCCATTTTAGGTGCTTTGCTCACGCTGGTTGTGATCATTGTCGCTCTAAATCAGTTGGGTGTAGATACCACATCCTTTATTGCCCTGATTGGTGCTGCTGGTTTAGCCATCGGTTTATCACTGCAGAGTTCATTGCAGAACTTTGCTGCAGGAGTAATGCTAATTATCTTCAAACCATTCAAGGTTGGAGACTTTGTTGAAGCAGCCGGTGTTTCCGGAGTAGTTGAAAGCATCAGTATTTTCAGCTCAACAATGAGAACCGGTGATAATCGTGAAATGATTATCCCTAATGGCTCTATTTATGGCGGAACCATTACAAATTTTTCCGCTAAGGAAACTCGGCGTGTGGATATGATTTTTGGGATCGGCTACGACGATGATCTAAAAAAGGCCAAAGAGGTCTTAAACACCATTATCAATGCTGATGAACGGATCTTGAAGGAGCCAGCGCCTGTAATCGCAGTATCGGAGTTAGCAGATAGCAGTGTTAATTTTGTGGTACGGCCATGGGTGAAAAGTGCTGACTATTGGGGAGTGCTGTTTGATATTACCGAGCAGGTCAAATTGACCTTTGACGACCAAAATATTTCGATTCCATATCCTCAAATGGATATCCATATGGATAAAGCGGATAGCTAGCTGTAGTTGCACCAGGCTGGCAGTAGATGAATCGTTGCTGGCTCAATTAATTTGAAATTTTACCGATGGGAGAATGCGAGTGAACAACAAAGTTAAATTGGTTTTATTAGCCTCGTTAATGGCAAGTGGTCCAGCTTTCGCTGAAGATGGCGAAGATAAAAACCCTAATGCCTGGAAAGGCGCGGGTGAGGTAGGTGTTTCCAGCACAAGCGGGAATACCGATACCCAATCGGTCAATATCGCTTTGGCGGGCGAGCGCAGCGCGGAGCTGTGGACCTATTTACTGGATTTTTCTACGCAGTATAAGGCTGACGATGGCAAAAGCACCGCTGAAAAGTACTTTGTCCAGGCCAAGGCTGATCGAAAACTAGGTGATCGTGATTATTTGTTTGGCTTGATAAATTATGAAAATGATAAATTCAGTGGATTTAACTATCAGTCAAACCTCATAGGTGGTGTCGGAACTCGTTTTTTAGACGACGCGACCATGACACTAGACGGTGAGGCGGGTCTTGGTGTTCGTTTTAACGAGATCGATTCAGGCAAGTCTTCAAATGAATTGATTCTGCGTTTAGCTGGTGATTACAACTGGAAGATTTCTAAAACCTCAGCTTTTCAGCAGACGTTAAGTATTGAGCCTGGTCAGGATATCACTATTGTTCGGTCGTACACGGCGTTGTCTGCAAACGTTGCCGATCATTTAGCAATGAAGGCTTCGTTTGAAATCAAGCATTCGAGCGATGTACCGTCTGGTAAAGATAAGACCGACACAACAACTTTACTGTCACTTGTTTACGATTTCTGAAGGTTGGTTAATTCTGAATAAAAAAAGGCTGACCTATATTTTAGGTCAGCCTTTTTTTTAATTGAATCGAAATAACCCGGTTCACAAAACGTAGTTTTATACGTTTCGATCGATCGATTTTCCAACGTTTTTGTTGCTGCGGTCGTTTTTTTTCTGGAGCAGGGAGTTGCGGCGTCGATCTCGGGCTCCTTTTCGTCTGATCGTGGCGTTGGCACGGACGGCGGTTTTCAGCAGCCTCCTTTCTTTTATCGAGGCCCGTCTATTTGGGGTGCGGCGCCGATCTACCTGTAGTTCCCCTTCAGTGGTCGTGAAGAATCGAGTAGGTTCAGTTTTGGCCACTTTGGTCGTTTTGTTTTCGGTATTGATCCGATTGTTATCGACCGGTTTCTGGCTGCCTATATCGGGTATGTTGTATGCCATATATACCTGTTATATCACCTGATTTAGCTGGGGCCAACAATAATAAACAGGTCGCTAATTGCTATTGTCGCTGGACAAACAAATTCTTATGATTGAGGATAACATCTAAATAATAATTAAAAAATGGAAGCATGCCAATATGAATGCGCAATCCAGTGACACAACGGGAGCGTTGTCCCCGTATAAGATCCTCGATTTAACCGATCATCGTGGTTGGTTAGCAGGAAAAATGCTAGGGGACCTGGGTGCAACCATCATAAAATTAGAGCCTGTTGATGGCGACCCGGGCAGGCATCGCGGACCTTTTTTCAAAGACAAAGTAGACTCAGACAACAGTCTTAAATGGTGGTTTTTCAATCAGGGGAAGAAAGGCATCAGTCTTGATCTTGAGTCGGAACAGGGCAAAGCACTTTTTAAACAGTTAGTGGCTGATGCGGACGCGGTAATTGAATCTTTTGAACCAGGCTGGTTGGATTCTATCGGGTTGGGGTATAAAGCCCTTGAAGCGGTTAACTCAAAAATTGTGATGACTTCTATCACTGCCTTTGGTCAGGGAGGCCCTCATGCCGGATTTAAAGGCCCAGACCTTATTCTCTCAGCACTTTGCGGCACCATGTATTTGTGTGGTGATCCCGAGCGACCACCAGTACGGATTTCCATTCCTCAGGGTTATATGCACGGCGCGGCAGAGGGTGCGGTGAGCACAACGATGGGGCTTTACCATGCTCGCTCTACCGGTATTGGTCAGCATGCGGATATATCTTCACAGCTTGCGTGCAGTCGCGCGCTCATGAATGCGACGCCATTTCCAAAACTGGAGAACCGTAGCCTGCAACGAACCGGCATCTGGACTGAATCCGTTGGCTCATTCCGTCGAGTAATCTATCCCGCAAAGGATGGCTTTATCACGATGATGATCAACGGAGGTATGCTCGGCGGCAAATCGATTGAGGCTATCTTTGAGTGGGCGGGGGAAACTGTTGAAATCCCGGAAAAACTATTGAATACAGACTGGCAGGGGCTTGATGCAGCGGCAATTATTCAGGATCCAGCAAAGGGGCTATTGTTTACCGAGCTTTCAGAATGGTTGATGGATTTTTATCCCAATTTCGACAAAGAAACCATTTACGCTGAAGCGTTAAAACGCCGGATTCTACTAGCACCGGTCAGTACTATTGCTGATATCTGCGAGGATGAGCAGCTCATTGCACGGGAATATTTCGTTGATGTTGAGCATGAAGGTAACGATGCTGTGACCTACCCAGGGGTATGGGCCAAAATGTCGGAAACCGAAATTCGCGTTGGTGCACGCGCACCCCATGTGGGCGAACATAACCGCGCGATATTTGTCGATGAAATGGGTGTGAGTGAAGTCGAATTTGAACGACTGGTTGAAACCCGAATTATCTAAAGCGGCAGACTCTGAAATAACAATAATTAAAAGAAGGTTGGGTAGAACAATGGCGGATCTGATTTTTAAAGGTTTAAAAGTTTGGGATATGTCGTGGGTAGGTGTTGGACCGTTGACGGCTCGGTATCTGGCTGATAATGGCGCGACGGTTATTCGGATGGACTCAAGTAAACGAGTTGATATTTTACGTATTTCACCACCCTTTCAGGACGGTAAGCCGGGTTTCAATAACTCGATGTTTTACGGCGATTTTAACTGCTCCAAATTAGGTCTTGGCCTTGATATGGCAACGGATGAAGCGCGTGAAGTTGCAAGAGAAATGGCACAGTGGGCAGATGTTGTATTGGAAAGTTTTACCCCCGGGAATATGGCGAAATGGGGGCTTTCCTACGAGGATATTTCCAAAGATAATCCCGGTGTAGTGATGCTCTCAACCTGTATGCAGGGCCAAACCGGGCCACGAGCACATTACCCGGGTTTTGGTAATTTGATGGCATCCAATTCCGGTTATTATGAAATCACTGGCTGGGCAGACGCGGAGCCAGTTCCTGTATACGGAGCCTATACAGACTTTATTGCTCATCGTTTTACCACCACCGCATTAATTGCAGCACTGGATCACAAGGCAAGGACTGGTCAGGGGCAATATCTTGATGTCTCACAGTTTGAAGCTGCAGTGCAGTACTTTGGCCCAGAGGTGCTGGATTATACGGTAAACGGCAATACCCCAACACGAAACGGTAATGCTGATCCGATAGCAGCACCCCATGCTGCATACCCTTGCCTGGGTGAGGATCGTTGGATTGCGATTGCAGTTGAAACGGATCAGGAGTGGCGAATATTTAAAGAAAAAATGGGCAATCCTGCCTGGGCGGAGAGCGCTAAATTCGCAACCCTGTCTACCAGAAAAGAAAATGAAGATGAATTGAATCAACAGGTTGGAGCATGGACTTCAGCCTGGAATGACAAAGAACTTCAGTATTTCCTGCAGCCGGATATTGCCGCAGGCTCTGTACAGGATCAGTTTGATTTGTATGAAGATGCTCAGACCCTGTATCGCGGTTATTTCGTTGATCTGGAGCATAGCGAAATGGGTAAGGTGCCCTATAACGGAAGCCAGACGCTATTTTCGAAAACACCTACAACCCTGAGTAAGGCTTCACCCTGCGTAGGTGAAGATAGCCGACAAGTGCTGAAGGAGTGCCTGGGTTTTTCTGATCAGAAGATTGATGGACTGGTTGCATCGGGAGCGGTCGAGATAACCGGGCCGAATGCTTGATCTAGCTCCTCGAAGTACGCCTTCAAGCTAAAACTTCGCGCTATAAAAAAGGCCCCGATGATTTAAAACCATCGGGGCCTTTTTTATGGGTTTGATTTCGGTTCAGGACGCAAATCAAATTTCAGCGTTTATATTCGGCCAGGTAATACATCCTTAACCTTATCTCTTAAATCACGTAGCGATTTTTCCGTCATCGGCCAGTCAATACAGGCGTCGGTGACGGATACACCATATTCCATTTTAGAAGGGTCAGAAGAGAGCTTCTGGTTACCAAAGCCAATATTACTTTCGATCATGATGCCGACAATGGACTGATTACCTTCGGCAATCTGATTGGCAATGTTCTCAACCACCAGTGGCTGAAGCGCCGCATCCTTATTGGAATTGGCATGACTGCAGTCCACCATGATATTTTTGGCAAGACCTGCATCCTCAAGGCGTTGTTCGCACACCGCGATACTTACGGAATCATAGTTGGATTTGCCACCGCCACCGCGTAATACAATGTGGCTATAAGCATTACCTTTGGTTCGAATTACAGCAACCTGACCCTGGCGGTTGATACCAAGAAAACTATGCGGATGTGAAACGGATTGCAAAGCGTTAATAGCGACGCTAAGCCCTCCATCGGTACCATTTTTGAAGCCGATTGAAACAGATAGGCCGCTGGACATTTCCCGGTGTGTTTGGGATTCGGTGGTACGCGCACCGATAGCAGACCAGGAGATTAAGTCCTGAATGTACTGCGGGCTGATCGGGTCCAGTGCTTCCGTTGCAGTCGGTAAGCCAATTTCTGATAGATCAATCAATAGCTTTCGACCAATATGTAAGCCTTCCTCAATCCGGAATGAGTCATCCATGTGCGGATCGTTGATCAAGCCTTTCCAGCCCACCGTAGTACGGGGTTTTTCAAAATAGACTCGCATCACAATATAAAGAGAATCACTTACTTCATCCGCCAGCGCCTTTAGCCGCAATGCATAGTCCCGTGCCGCATCAATATCATGAATAGAGCAGGGTCCAACCACTACAATCAGCCGATGATCCTTGCCATCAAGAATATTACGAATAGTGTCACGACCTTCAATCACTACCTGTTTGGCGGCATCGGACAGCGGCAATTCCTGTTTTAGTGCTTCAGGTGTGATCAACACATCCTGAGAAGCAACATTGATGTTTTCAACGCGTGGATCTGGCATATCTGTTCTCAAATAATAAAGCTAAACGTATTGTTTTGTGCAGAACCAGATATTAAACGCTTTCATTGCGCATTGATCAACACACTGCACGCAGTAACCCCGTAAAAACTGCTGGTTAAGCCTGAATTAAATGATTTTCAGGCATATTCGGTATAATCGCACCCCGTAACCTAATACCAGCCGAGAAAACCATGACAGAGAGCTCAAAAAACCCGTTGGGTAAACAGGTTGAATACGATCAGCGGTATGCTCCGGAACTTTTATTTCCAATTTCTAGAAATGACAATCGGCAGGGTTTTTTAACAAACGAACAGTCTGCATTGCCTTTTGTGGGTTACGATTTCTGGAATGCCTATGAGGTTTCATGGCTTAATCTTAAAGGCTTGCCTCAGGTTGCCGTTGCCCAGTTTCGTTTTGAAATTGATGACAGTTTTATCATTGAATCGAAATCGTTCAAACTCTATTTGAATTCGCTGAATCAGGAAAAATTTGCCTCGTTGGAAGCAGTGCGGGACGTAATAGTTAGCGATCTATCCAACTGTTCTGCATCACCAGTTGTGCTTGAATTGATTCCAGTCGCACAATATAAACCCGTGCTAAGCATGAATCCGAGTGGGTTTTGTGTTGATGAGCAAGATGTTGAAATTGAGCACTACCAGACTGACCCCGGTCTTTTGGTAGTAAATGCTGAAAAGGTTCAGGTAAATGAAGTGCTTTATAGCCACTTGCTGCGGTCTAACTGCCCCATTACGGGTCAACCCGACTGGGGTACTGTTCAGGTGAGTTACGAAGGTGCGCAGATAGACCGCACCAGTTTATTGCGTTATATCGTTTCCTATCGTGTTCACTCTGGTTATCACGAACAGGTAACGGAACAGATATTTACCGATCTGATGACGAGATGCGCACCCGGAAAACTGGAGGTCCAGACATGGTTTGTTCGTAGGGGTGGGCTGGATATCAACTGTCTACGTAGTACTGAAACGTCAGCCATGAATGTGGATGGTTTGTTGGCTAGAACTAGCAGGCAATAACTTCTGTATCTGGCTGATTATTAGCAATAAATTGTTGTTTTTTGTGGGTCAGGCTGGCTTGTTCAACCTGAAAAATGCCTCGGTAGTCCTAGTCGTCTGTTCAGCAATTTGCTCGATCGTTTCTCCGGTACATTCTGATATCTTTTGAACAATCCAGGGCAAAAATGCCGGCTCATTGGTTCTTGATTTTGGTTTAGGTCGGATATTTCTTGGAAGAAGATAAGGCGCGTCTGTTTCAATCATCAGCCGATTGTTTGGGATCTCTGCAATCAGTGGTAGCAGGTGTTGGCCGCGGCGCTCATCACACAGCCAGCCGGTGATGCCGATATGTAGATCGAGGTCTAAATAGGCATATAGCGCCTCTTTTTCGCCAGTAAAGCAATGAACAACCGCATCACTTATCTGGTCTCGATACTGCTTTATGATCGGATGAAATCGGCTAAATGCATCTCTCTCATGAAGAAATAGCGGTTTACCTGTCTCTATCGCCAGCTCTATGTGTTGTTCAAACACTCTTTCCTGATCAGGTCGCGGTGAAAAGTCACGATTGAAGTCCAGCCCGGTTTCTCCCACTGCACAACTATCCGCATGTTTGGCTAGATCCGCAATAACACTGAAATTCTCTTTTGTGACTGTGCCCGCGTGATGAGGGTGAATACCCGAAGTGGCAAATAATAGGTTTTTGTATTGTTGCGCCAATAGCAGTGCTTGTTCGCTGCTCGCCATGTCACTTCCAGTAACTATCATGCGTGTTACATTATGCTGCTGAGCATGCTCAAGCACATCATCCAGGCGCTTCATCAGTGAGTCATGGCAAAGATTTGCGCCGATATCAATTAGTGTTTTCATAACCAGAGTCTTTCAAGTGGTGGCGGTACGGTGCCCTGCCGAATACGGTTAAGCTACCGTTTTTTATTTTTTGCAAGGGCGGTTCTGGGTGACGCCGATGGAAGAGCGGTGACCGGTTTTATTTGAACTATACTTTCTATCGTAAACGCCCGTTATTTGCCCGATGTCGAGTAGCGGATCGCATGGTACGTAAGAATTAAGAGGGAGTAAACAATGGCAGGTGTACTTGAAACGGTAAATCAAAGAACCCAGCTCGTTGGTCAGAACCGGCTGGAGTTATTGATGTTCCATCTGACCGGCGGACAAACCTTTGCGATTAACGTCTTTAAGGTTCAGGAGGTTATCGCTATTCCTGAACTGAACGAGATGCCAAAAAGCCACCCTTTTATAGCTGGAGTTACCAACGTTCGTGGACAAACGGTTCCTGTAATCGATCTTCGTCACGCAATCGGCATGGGCCCAATTGATCGAAATCTTGCTGAAAACCTTATTGTTACTGAATACAACAAGAGTATTCAGGCATTTTTGGTTGGCGGAGTGCATCGAATTGTAAACCTCAACTGGGAGGAAATTCTTCCGCCTCCGACTACCGCCGGAGATACGCATTTCCTTACCGCGATTACTAAAATTGATGACAAAATTGTCGAGGTGGTTGATGTCGAAAAAGTATTGGCTTTGATCGTGCCACCAGAGACACTTGTTGCTGAAGAGATCCTTGACTCAGAAGTATTGGAGGCCGCCAAGGATATGGAGGTGTTGATCGTAGATGACTCGAGTACAGCATTGTCACAAATGAGTTCGACTTTGGAACAACTGAATCTAACTGCTCATGTTGCAAGAGACGGTTATCAGGCGTTGACCATGTTGCAGGGCTGGGCGGATGAAGGTATCGATGTCAGCAAAAAACTTGCGATGGTAATTACCGATGCGGAAATGCCTGAAATGGATGGCTATCGGTTAACTTCGGAGATCCGGGCTGATTCGAGGCTCGCAGACCTGTTCGTGGTGCTGCATACCTCCCTCAGCGGTCGTTTTAATGAATCTATGGTCAAGAAAGTAGGCTGCGATGGTTTTCTATCAAAATTCAATCAGAACGCATTGGCCGAAACGATCCAGGATCGACTTCGAGTAGTGATGGCGATGAAGTAGCTTGAATACTTCTGCAATGCCCCTGATTACATTTGCCAGATCATCTCTGTAGCTTTGACATTTATCGCTAGCCCTTCGTGGTAGAACAACACTAACCCAACAGCCTCCTAATGATCTGTTGTTGGTGTAAACTGGCGATTTAGCAAGGCTAAACATCAGGCATGACCAACAAACCCACAGTCGCAGTTTTTGCCGACGTTCAAAATATCTATTACACCACTCGCCATGCGTATGGCCGCCAGTTTAACTATCGTCGTTGTTGGCAGCAGATTAGCCAGGACGGCGAAATTGTTTCAGCTCTGGCTTACGCCATTCACAAAGGCGATGACGGCCAGCTGAAATTTCAGAATGCACTTAAACAGATCGGTTTCACGGTAAAATTAAAACCCTACATACAGCGTAATGATGGCTCTGCCAAGGGCGACTGGGATGTAGGGATAGCGATAGATATGATGGATATCGCTACAACCGTTGATAAAGTCGTACTGCTTTCCGGGGATGGGGATTTTGACCTGTTGCTTGATCGGGTCAGCCAGAACTGTAGTGTAGAAACCGAAGTCTACGGCGTACCAACGCTCACTGCGAACTCACTTATTAATTCGACTGGCTGCTTCAAGCCGATAACTGAAGATCTGCTGCTTTAAATTACAATTGCTTTGCTCCAATCCTCATCTGTTTAATCCTGTATCCCACTCGCACTAGAGACCCCGACTAAATGAAGTCTATTTTAGGCTCGTTATCCGAGCAGCAATTCCTTGACGAATATTGGCAGAAAAAGCCGCTGCTGATTCGCGGTGCCCTGCCTGGTTTCAGATCACCTATTACGGCGGATGAACTGGCAGCACTTGCCTGTGAAGCGCAGGTCGATAGTCGTTTGGTTATTGAAAAGGGTTTTGAGTCACCCTGGCAGGTATTGTATGACCCGCTAGATCCATCGGTTTTTTCAACCCTGCCTGAAAGTCATTGGACATTATTAGTGACCGATGTCGAAAAACATCTTCCTGAAATGTCAGAAATTACTGACCGGTTTCGATTTATACCGGACTGGCGAATCGATGATCTAATGGTGAGTTATGCACCAAAAGGAGGTTCAGTTGGCCCTCATTGGGATACCTACGATGTTTTTTTGCTGCAGGGTCTGGGGCACCGTCGCTGGCAAATCAGTGAACTCGATCTATCTGAAGATAACTATCTGGATGGTATCGATCTAAGAATCATGGAGCGATTTAACGCCCAGCAAGACTGGATTCTTGAGCCTGGTGATATGCTCTACCTACCGCCTCATATTGCTCATCACGGGGTGGCACAGGATGAATGCATGACCTTTTCGATCGGGTTTCGTGCGCCACCGATACGGGATATGTTGACGGATTACAGTGATTATTGCAGCCAGGGCCTGACAGATTCTGATCGCTACAGGGATCCGAAACTGGTGCTTCAGCGTAGTCCCGGAGAGATCTCTGGTGATGCGATCGCTGATATCCAGGCACTGTTATTAAAACAGCTTGAGCAACCATCAGCCGATTTTGCAAAATGGTTCGGCGGTTATACAACCACTCCCAAAACGGAGCTATGTGCTCCACCCGAACAGCCTGTTGAAAATTTTGCTGAATGGCAAAACCTGTTTGATCAGGCCGATGGCATGCTGCGGAGTACAGCAAGCCGATTTGCCTACACCCGTTCGGGTGATGACGATATTTTGGCCGAACGAGATAGTGCGATGCTATTTGTGGATGGTGATGGCTACCAGGTATCTTTGCGATTTGCACAATGGCTTTGCAGTAGTCGCCGATTATCCGCTTTACCTGAGAACCAACCGCTAGCAACCAATGAGCAAAATACCCTTATTGAATTACACAACCTCGGCTGTCTTTATTTCTATGACAAAGATACGAACTGAGCTGGTCCAGTGGCAAACACACCGGGACCAGTTATCGCAAATTCGGTTAACTGTGTTTGTGGAAGAGCAGGCTGTTCCTATAGACGAAGAATGGGACCAGTGGGATGAGAGTAGTTGGCATTGGTTGGCTTATGATGAGAGCAATCATTCGGTCGGTACCGCTCGGCTCACCCCGCAAGGCCAGATTGGCCGAATGGCAGTCGTAAAAGAGTACAGGGGAGAGGGAGTCGGGGCTCAATTATTGGAGTCAGTGGTTTCAGAAGCTAGAATTCATTTCCAGACCGTATTCCTGCACGCCCAAATCCGGGTAATCGAATTCTATCAACGTGCGGGGTTTGAATTAATGGGTCCTGTATTTGACGAAGCGGGTATTGCTCACCAAAAAATGACCTTGAAATACTGATGAGTCCAGCAGCGATCAATCCGGCTTGATCAACTATTAAAGCTACCGGTATTTCGATATTATTGCGGCCTGTCATAGGGCTTACACCCAACTGTAACAAAACTGAAATAAACCCGGATTAGACTGCGCGCATGATAAATACCGTTGAAGCAAGCGCCCAGCAGCGCCGCAGAAATTTAATCGATCGTATCGCGACAGGGGTTATTGCTACGGGCGGAGTCTGGGTGATCTTGATCATCGTCCTACTGTTTTTCTACCTGCTGGCGGTAGTCGCTCCTATTTTTAGCCCGGCAACCATTGAGCAAACTGCGCATTACTCAATTCCTTCCCAGGAGCGCGGCTCCACCGCCTACATAGCCGTTGAAGAGAGCAAACAGCTAGGTCTTCGGGTTACCGGCAGCGGCGCATTCATTTTCTTCGGCCTGGATAGCGGTGAAGTAACCGGAACCAAACAGCTGGATCTACCCCCCGGAGTAACCATAGAATCGATTGCGCCCGCAGACATCGACAGCCGTAATCTAAGCGCAAAGCTGAGTGATGGTTCCGTCATGATTTTTCAGATCAGCTATCGCGTTACTTTTGAGGGTGAACGTCGAGTTTTGATCCCACGCATCTCGTACCCCTACGGTGAAGATCCGTTTGCGGTAGAACTGGGTGGTGAAGCCAGTTACCGCGATGTAGTCATTGGCGAAGATTCGGTTGTAGCGGTTTTTTCAGATTCCAGCAGCAGGCAGGTCAAGCTGTCATTGTTTGAAGTAGAGGAGGGTGATGAACTCTCTGACGCTGACCTCTCCAGTAGTTTTGAAGCACCCTTTGATATTGATTATCAATTTGTAGATGGCCAGGCACGCTGGCTTTATCTGGGCAGCCGATCGGGCCAGGTGGCGCTCTATGATATCAGTGATATTGAAGAGCCAGAGGAAGTTGCCAACGCCACACTGTTGAGTGATGGCGCAAAAGCAGTCGAAATGAAAATGTTACTGGGAGGCAGCTCATTACTGGTGGGTGATCAGTTCGGTAATATCTACCAGTTTTCAATTACACGGGATGAAAGCAATCAATACGGGCTGGCTAAATATCGTCAGTTTAAGCTCGAGTCATCGGTGCAGCGTATTTTGCCAGAGGAGCGGCGCAAAGGTTTTATTGGTATCAGCGACAAAGGTGAACTGTCGGTATTCCATACCACCGCCGAACAACAGCTGCTTTCGACTTTTCTGGTTTCTGATAACTCAGACCGCCCTGATCAGCCACTTTACGAGGCCTATTCTCCTCGCTCCGATACCTTTTTGATGCAATCCGAGAATGGTATGACGGTTTATCATATCGATAACCATCATCCCGAAATCTCCTGGTCTGCGCTCTGGAACGAGGTGTGGTACGAAGGTTACGAAGAGGCTGAGTTTATCTGGCAATCGTCCTCTGCGGATAATGATTTCGAACCAAAATTCAGTCTGATTCCAATCTCCTTCGGAACCCTCAAGGCAGCTTTTTACGCCATGATGTTTGCGACGCCGTTGGCCATATTCGGAGCCATTTTTACGGCATACTTTATGGCGCCAGCGATGCGTGCGTGGGTGAAACCCAGTATCGAAATTATGGAGGCATTGCCCACTGTAATTCTCGGGTTTTTGGCGGGCTTATGGCTGGCACCTCTGGTAGAGGACAATCTGCTGGCGGTCGTCAGTGTGCTATTGGTCTTACCCTTTGAACTCATATTGTTTGCCTGGATCTGGCACATACTTCCTGTTTCTCTTACCTATCGATTATCCAACGGCTGGCAGGCAGCGGTATTGGTTCCGGTCATTATCCTCTGTGTGTGGTTGGCCTTTGCGGTTGCACCGACACTGGAAACCATGCTTTTTGGCGGGGATATTCAAATATGGATGCGCGAAACCCTCGGCGTCAATTATGATCAACGTAATTCCCTGGTGGTAGGCCTGGCGATGGGACTGGCGGTTATCCCGACGATTTTCTCAATCACAGAAGATGCTATTTTTAGTGTACCCAAGCACCTGACCCAGGGATCTTTGGCACTGGGTGCAACGCCATGGCAGACCCTTACAAAGGTGGTGATTCTTACCGCCAGCCCTGGCATTTTTTCTGCCGTGATGATTGGCCTTGGTCGTGCGGTGGGTGAAACCATGATCGTACTGATGGCCACTGGAAACACCCCGGTGATGGATTTTAGTATCTTTCAGGGTATGCGTACCCTGTCCGCCAATATTGCGGTCGAGCTACCCGAATCGGAAGTCGATAGCAGTCATTACAGAATTCTATTTTTGGCGGCACTTGTTTTGTTTGCCGTGACCTTCTTCTTCAATACGATTGCAGAAGTGGTACGCCAAAACCTGAGAAAAAAATATGGAAACCTGTAGATGAGTATTATCGATCGAAAAGATCAATCGGCTTTTTCATTGTGGTGGAAAAGCGGCAACCCAATGATCTGGATTAATGCGGGCGCAGTTTCTATCAGCCTGATAATGGTTTTTGGATTGCTGGGGTTAATCGCAGCTCGCGGCGGTGGTCACTTCTGGCCCAAAGAGATATTGTCGATAGAGTACAAACAAGCTGATGGAAGTGTCTCCAGCTCTGTTGGCGAGTGGATTGATACAGATGTTATCTCAAAGATTCGTTACGAAGAATCTACCGGAGAGATATTGCCAGAGAATATGCGAGATGTTGAACGCTGGATGATCAAAGTAGGTAACCGCGATCAAAGTGGCGCTGACTTCCAGTGGATATCAAAATTCCAGATTCAAAAAATAACCAGACCTGAGCAGGTAGTGGCGGTTGAACGAACCGAGTGGGGAACGCTGTTCGGTGAGTTAAAATCCCTCTCTGAAAAGGGTGTGCCGGTTAAGGCCGATGGTGATTTGTGGGCCGAATTTGAGTTGCGTCTGGATCGCACTATTGAACTACGTGATGCCATTCGTAGCCTTGAAAAAAAGGAGATTGGCCGAGTTAATTATCAGCTTGAAAAACTGCGACTTGAACGACGTGGGTTAGAGCTGGATAAAAACGATACACCGGAAAATTTAAAAGAGATCGCACTAAAAGAAGCAGAGCAGCAAAAGATCTATAAAGTAATACAGGACAAACTGGCATCACTGAATCACCAGATTGAACGTGATAAAGCAAGCTTCGAAATTGTAAATGCAGGACAGTTGAAAATCGTTGAACTGCCTTTGTCGGTAATTGTTGGCGCGATAAAACCGAACTTGATGAGCAGCACTGAAAAGTTGGGAGAATACTTTGTAAATCTCTATCATTTTATGGTGGATGACCCACGGGAAGCTAATACCGAAGGTGGTATTTTCCCCGCTATTTTTGGCACCATCATGATGGTGTTATTGATGACCGTAATGGTAACCCCGTTTGGTGTGATTGCTGCGGTTTATTTGCGTGAATACGCTACCCAGGGACCAATGATCAGAATGATCCGGATTGCCGTTAACAATCTGGCCGGTGTGCCTTCGATTGTTTATGGTGTATTTGGATTGGGATTCTTCGTTTATTTTCTGGGTGGAAATATTGATGACCTGTTTTTTAGTGCCGCAAAACCAGCACCGACTCTGGGTACGCCTGGAATCATGTGGGCAGCGTTAACCCTTGCGATTATGACTGTTCCAGTGGTAATTGTTTCTACAGAAGAGGGGCTCACCCGTATTCCCCGCTCGATTCGCGAAGGTAGCCTGGCGCTTGGCGCTACCCGGTTTGAGACACTGCGCAAGGTGATTTTGCCGATGGCCAGCCCTTCGATTATGACCGGGGTTATCCTGGCCATTGCACGGGCCGCGGGTGAAGTTGCACCGCTAATGTTAGTCGGAGTTGTGAAGCTCGCACCAGATCTACCCATGGATGGAAACTTTCCGTTTGTTCACCTTGAACGGAAGTTTATGCATCTTGGTTTTCATATCTATGATGTGGGTTTTCAAAGCCCCAACGTTGAAGTGGCTCGGCCACTGGTTTATGCAACCTCGTTTTTGCTTGTATTGGTGATTATCTTTTTAAACCTTGCAGTGATTTTGATGCGTAACCGGCTGCGAGAACGCTATCGTGCTATGGAAAACTAGTACTCCGCCAATACAATCCTGTCGGAGTACTGATACAGACGAAGTACTAAAAGACACCTAGCGACATCCGCTATCAGGAACCTGTTCAACAGATGAATAAATCGGAAAAATAGAGCTGTTATGAGTCCAAAAGCTACTCTCGATATACCCGCTGAAACCGCTGCAATTCCAGAAGGCGAAAATATCAAGATTGAGGTGCGTGATCTCAATCTTTTTTACAGTGAAAAGCAGGCCCTCCATGACGTCAACATGGATGTCCCGGAAAAGAAAGTAACCGCATTTATCGGCCCTAGTGGTTGTGGCAAATCTACACTTTTACGCTGTTTTAATCGTATGAATGATTTGGTGGACGGGGTTCGTATGGAAGGTTCGATCTGCCTTTCCGGTCAGGATATCTTTGCTCCGGCGGTTGATGTGGCTGAGCTTAGACGCCAGGTTGGAATGGTATTCCAGAAACCCAATCCTTTTCCTAAATCAATTTATGAAAACGTTGCCTATGGGCTACGATTACAGGGCCTTAATAAAAGGCATATCCTGGACGAACGGGTAGAGTGGGCATTAAAAAGTGCTGCGATTTGGGATGAAGTGAAAGATCGTCTTGATGACAACGCGATGGGACTTTCCGGTGGCCAGCAACAACGTCTGGTTATTGCCCGGGCGATTGCAATCAAACCCGAAGTGCTGTTGCTGGATGAACCCGCTTCGGCGCTGGATCCGATTTCAACTCTTAAAATTGAAGAATTAATATACGAGTTAAAGTCCGACTATACGATTTTGATTGTAACGCACAACATGCAACAGGCGGCTCGTGTTTCGGACTATACTGCCTTCATGTATATGGGCGATCTGGTTGAATTTGGCTCAACCGATCGATTGTTTACTAACCCGAAAGAGAAACAAACAGAAGATTATATTACCGGTAGATACGGATAATATTGTACCGCATGAAAACAAACTGGCTTTTGTGCAAAGGTCTCGTATAAATAAAGGCTAATGGAGCCCGATAGACATGGATCACTCTCATATCTCTGAACAATTCAATACGGATCTTGATACCGTTAAAACCCAGGTGCTAGCGATGGGTGGCCTGGTTGAAACACAGCTCAGAGATGCCTGTGAAGTACTTGCCCATGGAAAAGATTCGCTTGCGGAATCAGTGCTCGAAACTGAGATTCTGGTCAATAAAATGGAAATTGAGATTGACGAACTGTGCACCCAGGTAATTGCGCGCCGTCAGCCGACTGCCAGTGACTTGCGACTGGTGACGGGCACCATTAAAACTATTACCGATCTTGAAAGAATCGGAGATGAATCCGAAAAAATTGCTCGATTAGGTATGGAAAATATACGCCTGGAACATCCCGCCAATCGCTATCCTGAAGTGCGACACCTCGGTAATCAGGTGCGCGTGATGCTGCATGATGCACTGGATGCCTACGCACGAATGGATGCAGATGCAGCCTTTAAAGTATTGCAGGAAGATGCTCAGGTCGATGAAGAGTATGAAGCAATTTTACGACAATTGATCACCTTGATGATGGAAGACCCTCGAGCTATCCGTAGGGCACTTAATACCATGTGGGCAGTTCGTGCAATGGAGCGCATTGGTGACCATGCAAAGAATATTTGCGAATATATTATCTATTATGTGAAAGGAAAGGATGTCCGTCACAGCAGCCTCGAGCAGACTCAGGATGCTCTTGAGTGATATTTTATGCTGTTAAACCCGGGAAATTTCAAACCTTCAATTCCTCAAAACTCGACTAACCCTCTGTGGAATGAGTTAGTCGAGCACAAGAATGTAATCGCCAGGAAATCAATCTCTGAGCTATTTGAACAAAATCCCGACCGGGCTCAGCAGTTCAGTCTGAAAACCAGTGGCCTGCTGCTGGACTACTCTAAAAATCTCGTAAATGACCAGACCCGCAGTCTGTTGATTGAGCTGGCTCGGCAGGCAGGTCTACAAACTGCCATTGAAGCGATGTTTAATGGAGAAGTGATAAACCAGACCGAAGACAGATCGGTACTTCATATTGCTTTGCGAGAAAGCTTTCAAGATAACCACAGGTTAGCAATTAACTCCGAAATCCAGCAGGTTCAAGATCGAATTCAGGAGTTTGTAGAGCAGATTGAGACAGGCCAATGGCTCGGATATAACGGGTTGCCCATTACAGATATTGTCAGTATTGGCATTGGCGGTTCAGACCTTGGTCCGCGAATGGTTTACGACGCATTAGCGCCGTACCAAAATCCGTCAATTAATATCCATTTTTTGGCAAATATCGACGGTAGTGATTTCATAAATACCGTACATGGATTGTCGCCTGAAACCACACTGTTCATTATCGCATCCAAGAGCTTTTCTACGCTTGAGACTAAAAAAAATGCGGAAGCAGCGCGATCCTGGTTCCTGCAACAGGGTGGGGTAGAGTCTGATCTGGCTAAACATTTTGTCGCAGTCAGTAGCAATGTTGCTGCTGCGGTCGAATTCGGTATTACTGAAAGCCAGGTTTTCCCAATGTGGGACTGGGTCGGAGGGCGCTACTCCCTTTGGTCAGCGATTGGTTTACCGATCGCGTTAGGGTTGGGTTACGAGAATTTCAGAGCACTGCGCGCCGGTGCTCATCAGATGGATCACCATTTTTTGACCGCTGAGTTTGAGCAAAACATGCCCGTGATAATGGCCATGTTGGAAATCTGGTATCAAAACTACTTTGGTGCACGAAGCCATGCGGTGCTCCCATACGACAATGACTTAAGACGATTCCCGGAGTTTCTTCAGCAGCTTGACATGGAGAGTAATGGAAAATCCTGCAATCGATCAGGACAACCACTGGACTACAATACCGGAGCGGTAGTCTGGGGTAGTAGCGGTACCATTGGTCAGCACTCATATCACCAACTATTGCACCAGGGGAAACAACTGATCCCGGTTGATTTTATTGTACCGTTAAATAGCCACAACCCTGTCGCTGACCATCACAGTCACCTTTATTCAAATGCAGTAGCACAAAGCCAGGCTTTGATGCTGGGCAAGACATTGGATCAAGCCAGGTCCGAACTATTTGACGCAGGCCTTGATAAAGCGGAAGTCGATCGATTGGCTCCTCACAGAGTAATACCCGGAAATCGACCTGGCAATATGCTGTTGATGGATTACCTTGAACCAACTTCACTGGGTGCTTTAATAGCGCTGTATGAGCACAAGGTATATGTGCAGAGTGTGGTCTGGGATATCAATGCGTTTGATCAATGGGGTGTTGAGCTTGGAAAACAATTAAGCCAATCTATCCACAATCAGCTCATAGATGAAAAACAACAGCCAGTTTTCGATGGTTCAACTAATGAACTGATTGCTCTGTTCCGCAAGGGTAAAATCTAGGAGCCTGTCGTTAGCTTTTAAAGCGGCTGAAAAGCGTTTGTGCAGGTTACTCAGTGAGACTGAACCTGGCTTCGAATAACACCAACTACCACGCCTTCAATGGATAGATCCTGATGTTCCAGATCAACAGTAATGGTGTTGAATTCGGGGTTTTCTGGATCAAGGTATACAGTGTGCCCACTTTGTCGGAACCGTTTTACAGTAACCTCGTCATCAATCCTGGCAACCACAATTTGCCGATTGAACACATCAATACGGCGTTGGACAGCCAATAGATCGCCATCGAGTATACCCACATCGCGCATGCTCATACCCTGCACACGTAACAGGTAATCTGCCTTATCACTGAACATATCTCTGTTGATACGGACATGGGATTCGATGTTCTCCTGGGCCAGAATAGGCGCTCCAGCGGCTACCGTTCCGACAATAGGCAGGTGATCCAGTTCCTCTTCATATTTATTGCTTGTTGTGAGTAATCGTATGCCCCTGGATCTTTTTTCCTCTAGCTCGATTGCACCCTTTTTTTGCAGGGCCTGAAGGTGTCCACGTACTGTATTGGTTGATTTGACGCCGATGGTATCAGTGATCTCCGCTACGGTTGGTGGGTATCCCTGCATTTCTATGTGATCAGAGATCACAGTTAGAATCTCTTGTTGTCGTTCTGTGAGTGGTTTCATAGATTGCTCTTACAAAAAAATGGCGATTTGCCTTTAACAGCAGTGATTGTTTGAGCAGTATAATCTATACATTTTACAATGCAACACAACTTTCAGCGTTTGTAGAAAGCCAGTTTCAGCGATTTCCTGGGTGAAGCAGCGAAACTATATGGGATATTTAAGGTGCCGATCAGGTTGGCGGCCGTATCCCAATAACCACTTTATGGCGGCTCACCCTGGCATCACGAATCACGCCAATATCCAGTGTTTGACCGGGCTTTGAATTGACAATTTTTGCGGCTGTATTGCGCCCATTCTTTACGTAGGTGTCGTTTATGCTGATTATAATGTCGCCGTTTTCCAGGCCCGCGTGCTGGGCTGGACTGTTTTCGTGAACCCGGTCAATTAAAATTCCCTTTCGGGCGGTCACCTCAGTACCAGTGGTTTGGTTCACTAAAATTTCACGGGCATCTATGCCGAGCCATCCGCGGGTTACATGACCATCGTTAATCAAGGCTAATAGTGTTTTCCTTGCGTAATCTGATGGAATGGCAAATCCGATACCTTGTGAGCCACCAGAACGTGAAAACAGGGCGCTGTTGATACCAATAAGAGCACCGTTAGCATTAACTAATGCTCCTCCTGAATTCCCCGGGTTGATCGCTGCATCCGTCTGGATAAAGTTCTGAAGTCGGTTTAATCCCAGCCCGGCACGACCAGTAGCACTGATTATGCCCATGGTGACCGTCTGGCCAACGCCAAAGGGGTTGCCAATAGCAAATACTACATCACCAACTTCGACGCGATGTGCTCTTGCCAGTTTGATTGGGGTAAGCCCGGTGAGCTCCGTTTTTAGTACAGCGATATCGGATTCTGCATCGGTTCCGATTACTTTCGCATTGCTGCTTCTACCATCCTGCAACAGCACAATGATATCGCTAGCACCTTCAATGACATGATAGTTGGTGACAATGTAACCTTGCTCGCTGACGATCACGCCTGAGCCCAGGCTACTTTGGGTGTTCTGGCGTGGTGAGACACCCTCTGGACCAAAAAATTGTCGAAAAAACGGATCATCAAATAGAGATGGGTTTTTCCTGATTGTGGCTTTTTTTGTGTAGATGTTAACCACTGCGGGAGTCGCCATAGCAATTGCATCGGCATAGGAAAAAACATCACGTGCCACAATGGGTTGTTCCTGTGGCCGATCAAATATCGACATCGATCCAGCTTGCAGTAAAATAACAGCGAATCCCGCCATCAGCCCGATGCAGACGGGGATGGCAAAATAGCGTATCGATAATTTCATGGCTGGCTCGGTGTGCTGCAGAAAATGGGTTTGATTATATCTTTAATTCTGCAGGTAAAAACAGCTCGAACAAAAACGACAATTTAAGGACTGCTGGAAGCATGGGTATAGAATTGCAAAAACTGGTGGCTACACTGGATCAACTGCTACAACCAACTATGTGGAAAGATTTCTGCCCCAATGGCCTGCAAGTCCAGGGTAAAAAACAGATCAATCAGCTGGTCACAGGGGTAACCGCCTGTCAGGCACTGCTAGATGAAGCGATAGCGGTGCAGGCAGATGCTATTCTGGTTCATCATGGGTATTTCTGGCAGGGTGAAGCACCGGAGCTGGTAGGTCCAAAATTCCATCGAATAAAAACCCTGATTGAAAACAATGTGAGTTTGCTGGCTTATCATCTGCCACTCGATGGCCACCCTGTGTATGGTAACAATGCTCAATTAGCCAATCTGCTCGATTTTGAAACCGTAGGAAAACTTGAACTTGATAGTGGAAATTCAAGCGGGGTTGGTTCTTTTGGTAGACTCAAACAGCCGATGTCCGGTAGTGAATTAGCCAACGTGATTGAAGATCGATTAAATCGAACTCCACTGCATATTGATGTGACGAATCAATTAAAAGAGCAGCAGAAAATTGAAACCATTGGCTGGTGTACCGGTGGGGCGCAAGGAATGATAGGTTTGGCTATTGATATGCAGCTTGATGCCTATTTAACCGGTGAAGCGTCAGAGCAAACCTTTCATCAGGCACAGGAAGCGGGTATTCATTTTTATGCGGCGGGTCATCATGCCACCGAGCGATACGGCGTTCAGGCGGTGGGGGAGTATCTGGCCGGTGTTCTCGATATTGAACACCGGTTTATTGATATCGACAATCCTGTTTAAGTGTTGCGGTTATCATTGGTAAAACCATAGCCTTCAGACAGCGTACCGGTTGTATCAGGCGCTTTGGGTGCGTAGTCTTTTGCTGGTCCAGTGGGATCCGGGTTGATGTCACGCGCGTCATCCGATGCAATGAGCTTGGCTACATTTTTTCGTGCATCAAGAACCTGCGTTGCTGCATCAAGATCGCATAAAGTTTGTGCGCCCTGGGAAAGATGATCGTAAACTTCCTTATAGGTAAGTGTAAGTTTATTCACCAGGTCTGCCGTCGTTACAAAATGCGCATCAATTTGTTGTTGCTGCACTTCAAGCTTTTCAGTCAGGTCCCGGATCTGTTTTTTCGATCCTATGGCACCGTTTTTATCGCGACCAGCGATCAGCCAAAAGCCACATGCGCCTGCTATCACACCAATTGCAATGCTAATTCCTGCAAGAAGCCAAATATTATCCATCTATTGCTACCTGATAAGCCCAAACTTGAGCGGGTGAAAAATCTTTTGAAACTATAATAACGATCCAGTAGTGGCTCTTCATGCATAATGCAGGAAGAACCCCAGTTTAAAGTGAGGATAGCTCATGCGCGCACCGTATTCCAGCTGCCGGTCTTTAGATAAAGCAACTTTTGATCTATCTATCCGTGCACCAAAAAAAAGGGGTAGATATCTACAATATCTACCCCCCGACGAGCTCAAAAAGTCATCTCCAAAATATTCGTGGATCAGTAGGATTTGTGCATGCCTAAAACATGCTCACCAATATAGTTAAGGTTCATTTCACGGTTGATCGGCGCAATCTTACCAAGACGTGCACCAATGAAGTGATCCAGCATATCCATACTTTCAGTAAACGCATAACCACCGTGTACCTGCATGGCTGCATCCGCCGCCTTGAAGTTGGCCTCTGCTGCTGTGTATTTGGCTATGTTGGCAAATTCACCAGCATTTTCCCCCGCATCCTGTGCCCAGGCAGCTTTCCTGGTCATCAATGACGCGGTTTCAAGCAGTGCCTTGGCTTCCGCAAGCGGATGTTGCAGGCCTTGATAGGAGGAGATCGGCTTATCAAAGATGATTCGCTCGTTGGCATATTCCACTGCGCGCTTAATCACATAGCGGCCAGCGCCTACTGCACCGGAGGCCACAATAATTCGCTCCGGGTTAAGTGAGTCAAATAGTACATTCAGGCCTTTGCCCACTTCACCCAATACATTTTCTTTGGGTATTCTTACATCATTAAAATAGACAAAAAACTGACTGGCGGTACCTGCCAGCTGAGTGTCCATCCGGTCGTAGGTCAGGCCCGGTGTGTCTGTATCCACCACAAACAGGGTCAAACCTTTCTTTCTGGTATCGTGATCTGAATAGGACTCTGTACGCGCAACAATCAGCATTTTGTTGACGTGGTTAACGGCACTGATAAAAAGTTTTGAACCGTTAAGAATGAAGTCATCACCATCTGGTTTTGCGAGCGATTTCATTTTAAAGGTATTGGTGCCGGAGTTCGGTTCAGTGATCGCAAAACAGCATCGGCTGGTGCCCATAGCCATATCCGGCAGCCAGCGCTCTTTCTGTTCTTCAGTGCCGTGTTTGCCAATAACCGGAATTGCGATACCCTGGTTAACAACAAAATAGAGCGGTGCAACCCCGTGCTCCGCCAAACGTTCCTGCAGAAGTGAAAGAGCCGTTACGCCCATGCCGGCTCCGCCATATTCAGAGGGGCAGCTTATGCCCAGAAAGCCCTGATCTCCCATCTCGTCCCACATTTCTTGCGGAAAGGATTTGTTTTTGGAGTGCTCTAAAATATATTTTCGATTATATTTAACGGCGATTTTATCCGCCGAATCGAGAATCATCTGGTGTTCATCGGATAGTGTAAAATCCATAGCGTTGTCCCTTTTTTTGTAAGTGAGTATCAGTCTCCAATCTGTTCCTACCGGGTAATATAGTTAGCCTGCAGGTTCTTTTCCAAAAACAGATTGCCTTCAGTTTACGGCCGTCAATTCTACAAATCCACCCACAAAATAGACCTGGATCAATGGATAGACTTTTCTGTTCGGGATCTATTGTAGAATGTGGCATTTTCTACAACGGTAGACACTGCAACTATGACAGATCAAAAACCTGTAATTGCGATTTTGGGCGGTTCTGGCGCACTCGGTAGCGGGCTTGCATGGCGCTGGGCTGCGGCTGGCTTACCCGTGGTGATTGGTTCCCGCAGTCAGCAAAAGGCGGAAACCGCAGTGGCTGAACTTTCTGAAAAGTATGGTGTGACATTTCGGGCAGGGCTAGATAACCGCGCTGCCGCTGAGGCTGGGGATATTCTGGTGCTCACCGTGCCCTTTAGTCATCAGGCTGATCTGTTAAATGAGATCAAAGAATGCGCCCAGGGAAAGATCTTTATAGACGTCACCGTGCCGTTGGTACCACCAAAGGTTGCGCGGGTGCAATTGCCAGAGCAGGGCGCAGCCGCACTAATCACTCAGAAAATATTGGGAGAAGATGTCAATGTAGTCTCTGCATTTCAAAATGTTGCTGCTGCAAATTTACAGGCAACAGGTCCTGTTGATTGTGACGTGTTGGTAACAGGGGATGATCCAAAAGCCCGTGAGCAGGTGATCGAACTAGCGGAATTGGCGGGTATAAATGCCTATCACGCGGGGCCGCTGGACAACGCCGTGGTCGCAGAGGCATTGACCTCTGTGCTAATCCATATCAATAAACGCTACAAAGGTCACGCCGGTATTCGGATCACTGGCCTTGGTTCTTCCTCTGATTGATAGCAAAATAATTATTCATATGAGCGACGAAATACAGCTATTTGCACTAAAGAATATTCCTCTGGTAGAACCGGGGAATGATTTAGACGAAATCATTATTGATGGCGTAAAAGAAAGCGGGCTAGATCTTAAAAACGGTGACATTGTTGTGATTGCCCAGAAAATTATCTCAAAATCCGAGGATTGTTATCGTGACCTGGTTTCAGTAACAGTTTCCGACGATGCAAAACATCTGGCAGAAAAAGTAGGAAAAGATCCACGTCTGGTAGAGTTGATTTTGTCCGAATCCCAACAGGTGATCAGAGCTGTGCCCGGGGTATTAATCGTGCAGCATCGACTTGGGCTGATTCATGCTAACGCGGGTATTGATCATTCCAATATTAGTAATGGTTACGCAACTAATGAAGCTGAATTTGAAGCGGATACTCGAGTATTACTACTGCCCCAAAACCCGAACCGATCGGCTGAAAAAATTCGCAAACAGTTGAAAGCAACCCTGGATGTGGATGTAGGTGTGGTGATCAGCGACAGCGTTGGCCGAGCCTGGCGAAAAGGCACCGTCGGTCTTGCTATCGGGGTGTCTGGCCTTGAGCCATTACATGATTTATGTGGTGAATCCGATTTGTTTGATCAGCAGTTACAGGCTACCGAACTGGGTTATGCCGACGAGCTGGCTAGCGCGGCTTCCCTGTTGATGGGGCAAGCGGCCGAGGCAAGACCGATTGTGCTGATCAGAGGTGCGTCATTGGGTGATGCGGAAAACCATGATTGTGGCGCTGAAGTCTTGCAACGGGAAACAGAGCGAGATCTGTTTCGATGAATTTGAAACCTAAGCAGACCGTACTGGCATTATCTGGTGGTGTCGGTGGTGCAAAACTGGCGCTGGGTTTAACTAAAATTTTGCCGCCTGAACAACTGTCGATAGTGATCAACAGCGGTGATGACTTTGAACAACTCGGCCTACATATCAGTCCCGATATTGATACACACCTGTATGCATTGTCGGGGCGCGACAACCAGGAGATGGGCTGGGGCCGGCGGGACGAAACCTGGAATTTTATGGAAACAGTTCGTGAACTTAATGGTGAAGACTGGTTTCAGCTTGGGGATCGGGATTTGGCGCTGCACGTATTACGTACTCAGCAACTTAGACAGGGCCGAAGCCTCAGTAAGATAACCCAGTCATTCGCAAAGGCGTTCGGGATTCAGCATAGCTTGATCCCAATGAGTGATGACCCTGTTCGTACTATTGTGAAAGTTAAGGAAAATACAAAATCTGGGCAGCAGGCGAAAATAGAAAATCTACCTTTTCAGCGTTATTTTGTAGAGCAACAATGTCTGCCGCAGGTGGTCGGTTTCAGTTTTGATGGTATTGAATCGGCAACCGCTTCCCCTGATTTTTTGCATCGATTAAATGATCCGGATCTCGCTGCAATCATTATTTGCCCCTCAAACCCTTACGTCAGTATCGATCCCATTCTTGCCTTACCCGGTGTTCGGCAGACATTGATCAGCAGTCCAGCAAAAGTACTGGCGATCTCGCCAATTGTAGGCGGCGTTGCAATTAAAGGTCCCGCTGCAAAAATGATGGCGGAGCTTGATGTGCCCGCCACTCCGGCAGCAATCGCGGCTCACTATGGTGACCTGCTCGACGGAATGGTAATAGATCAACTGGATAGCAGTCAGGCGCAAACCATACGATCAACGGGCTTGCCGGTATTGGTTACCGATACCATGATGGTGGATTTGCAGATCAAGCAATCGCTAGCAACGCAAACCCTGGCGTTTGCGCTGAGTTTGTCGGGTTCAAATGGCTGATTGTTCAACTTGGGCGGTGGTTCCCGTTAAATCATTCGCTGAAGCGAAGAGCCGTTTATCCGACTGCCTCGATGGCCAGACTCGGAAAAATCTGGTCCTGGCAATGCTGGAAGATGTGCTGGTTGCTCTGAGCCAGGTCGAACAGATCGATAAGGTGCTGATGGTTTCCAGTGAACCCCAGGCCCTTGAGCTGGCTAGTGCTTATGGAGCTTTAATATTGCAGGAACCCATTGATTCGGGTTTGAATGCCGCCATTAACAAAGCCGCGAACCACCTGGTACAACAGGGTGTCGAGAAGATGCTGGTGCTGCCCGCTGATATTCCATTGATTAGCTGTGTGGAGATACGAAAACTTGTTGAACTGGGGAATACTTGTGCCGGCGAAGCGCCGACCCTTGCATTGGTATCTGATCAGAACGCCGACGGCACCAACGCTATGCTGGTCTCACCACCGGACCTCATTGAATTCAGCTATGGCGAGCATAGTTACCAACTGCACAAACTGCAGGCACAAAAGCTGGTTGCAAACCTGTTTTTTCCGGATCTTCCCTCCTTTGCTCTGGATATTGATACACCGGATGATCTGAATTCTTTGTTGCTAAATCAGCATAAATTGAGAGCGGACAGCCGCACTCTGAGTTGGATAAATCAAAACCTCAGGGCACTGAATCCATCTATCGACGCTGCTAAGCTGGACACCGCTAGACTGGATACTGGCAAGCCGAAGGAACAGCGGTTATGAATAGCTTTAATCGTCCATCGTTTCAGTTCGATCGCGACACTCTCATCAGCGAGCAACAGGCGCTGCGACTAGCGGACGAGACAGATACCGCTGGATTGATGGAAATTGCTGCCGCGATGAGAGATCAACAGCATGGAAAACTGATCTCCTATTCACGTAAGGTATTCATCCCTCTCACTCAACTGTGCAGGGACGTTTGTCATTACTGTACTTTTGCTAAAACACCAAAGCAGGTTGAATCCCTGTATCTATCGATCGAACAGGCTCTGGAGATTGCCCGCCGCGGCGCCGAGATGGGCTGTACGGAAGCGCTGCTCACACTGGGCGAACGACCAGAGCTACGGTATCGAGCAGCCCGTGAAGCGTTGGAGAAGTTGGGTTGTAGCTCAACGCTGGAATATCTGGCAAAGGTGTCCCGGGCAATCTACACAGAGACCGGTTTGTTGCCACATCTCAATCCGGGTTGTATGACATTTGACGAATTGACCGAGCTACGTCGCGGTTCGATATCGATGGGTACTATGCTGGAGACCAGCGCCGAGCGATTATCGGAAAGGGGAGGGCCGCACTTTGGCTCACCGGATAAACAGCCGGCGGCGCGTATCGCTACATTAAAAGCAGCGGGTAAAGCCAGGGTTCCTTTCACCACAGGCATCCTGATAGGTATTGGCGAAACCCGCCGGGAACGTATTGAAGCATTGCTTAAGATTCGGGAGCTGCATCAACAATATGGCCATATTCAGGAAGTGATCGTTCAAAATTTCCGCGCCAAACCCGGAACGCTGATGGCGAATGCCCCGGAGCCAGATCTGAACGAATTACTCTGGACACTGGCGGTAAGTCGTATTGTATTGGGCTCTGAAATGAATATTCAGGTGCCACCCAACCTCAATCCCGGAGTGCTTGCGCAGCTGATTGAGGCAGGGATCAACGACTGGGGCGGCGTATCCCCAGTGACTCCTGACCATGTGAATCCCGAAGCACCCTGGCCACATCTCGATGATCTTGCGCGACAAACTGAAGCCGCTGGAAAATTCTTGGTTCAGCGTGCGCCGGTTTATCCCAGCTATGCAAAAAATATCGAAAAGTGGGTAGATAAAGATCTACACAAAGCGCTGTTAAGCACTCTGGATGGAAGTGGTTATATTCGGGATAGTGATTGGTTTGTGGGTAAAGAGCAGCGGATTCCTGTAGCGAACCCGCGTCGAGTATCACCGAGCTCTGAAATTACAGGTATTGTCGAAGCCGTATTCGAGGACAACGAGCTGTCGGAGCGAGATCTGGAACAGCTGTTTCACGCGCGCGGTAGCGATTTTGACTATGTATGCGAGAGCGCTGACAGGTTGCGCAAACAGATAAATGGTGATGAAGTTTCCTATGTTATCAATCGAAATATCAATTACACCAATATTTGCTATTTCAGTTGTGGTTTTTGTGCATTTGCCAAGGGTAGGGTGCGGGAAAACCTGCGTGATAAACCCTATAAGCTGGGGTTGGACGAAATCGCCACGCGTGTAGTAGAAGCACAGGACAAAGGCGCAACTGAAGTCTGTATGCAGGGCGGCATACATCCGGAATATACCGGTGAAACCTATCTGGATATATTGAAAGCCGTCAAACAGGCTGCCCCTGGCCTTCATATTCACGCCTTTTCACCGCTTGAGGTATGGCAGGGTGCCAGCACCCTGGGGTTGTCGGTCCAGCAGTTTTTGGCTGAGCTGAAAAAGGCAGGTTTAAACAGTATGCCCGGAACTGCGGCGGAGATCCTTGATGAAAGAGTTCGTGCAAAACTGAGCCCCGATAAAATCGATACGAGTCAGTGGTGTGAAGTGATCTCATCTGCGCATCAAGCAGGAATAGATACCACTTCGACCATCATGTTTGGGCACATTGACGGGCCTGAGCATTGGGCTCGTCATCTTGTAACGATACGGTCACTGCAGAAAAAAGCGATACAGGGTGGTTTGGGCAAAATTACAGAGTTTGTGCCATTGCCCTATGTGCATATGGAATCACCACTATTTCGTCGAGGTATGGCTCGAAAGGGACCAACTTATCGGGAGACTCTTTTAATGCATGCGGTAGCACGCCTCGGCCTGCACCCGCATATCAGTAATATTCAAGTGTCCTGGCCAAAGCTGGGGCAGGCGGGTGCCATTGCCTGTTTAAATGCTGGTGCGAATGACCTGGGAGGAACGTTGATGAATGAGTCAATTTCCAGATCTGCCGGTGCTTCATTTGGGCAAGAGGTAACAGCGATGGAGCTTGAATGCTGGATTAAGGCGACTGGCCGCAAACCGATTCGTAGAGCTACAGACTACAGTAAGTTCTCGGAAGAGAGGCTTCAGTCTTCAGCTAATTTAGATCTGCAGCAAATTCTTTAAGTCTTTCCAGCGGGATTAGTTCAAGCGCACGTTTATGGGTTCTTGTTAAAAATACCCTGGGGGCCATTCCTGCATCGTAGGCCTCTTGCCAGCGAGTAGCACAAAGGCACCAGCGGTCGCCCTCTTTGACGCCGGGAAAACCATATTTAGGGATGGGAGTAGAGAGGTCATTGCCCCTGAAGCGCGAGAACTCCAGGAATGATTTACTAACTTCAATACAAACCGTGTGGGAACCTTCGTCCTCTTTACAGGTGTTACAATGGCCATCACGGAAGTAGCCTGTGGAAGGATTATGGCTACAGGAAAGCAGAGGCTCATCAAAAATATTGAGACTTTCCTGTTTTTTGAATGGATACTTGAGCATGACTAATACTCTACACGAATTACAAAAATACAATCAAGTTACGATTTGGAATCTTCCATAAGGGTTTTCGAAGAAACAGGATCAATGATTTGAACTCATTAGCGACAACATCAGCGGGATATAAATAATGCCTACTGTGACGTTTACACGATCGTGATTCCGATTGAGTTTAAGTCATAGAGCGTTCAATAAAAATATGAAAAAAATACTGGATCTATTGCTGGGCATGTCCCGCCCTAAAAAACGGATTTTTTCGATTGTCTCCGACATTCTTTTACTGTCATTTTCACTTTGGGCTGCGGTGAGCCTGAGATACGGCGAACTGTTCGTGCCAGCGGATCCATTAATCTACCTTTGTTTCGTTGCCACTGTCGCCACTTCTATTTTAGTCTTTATACGACTCGGACTGTATCGCGCTATTATTCGCTATCTTTCATCACAGGCGTATTCCGTAGTTTTTATAGGGGTTGGCATCTCTACACTCATCTTTGCTACCAGCAGTTTTCTACTTCGTGTCACTATGCCCCGTTCTTCCATGCTGATATATCTTGGCCTGGCATTTTTGTTTGTTGGCGGTTCTCGCATGTTGGTGCGGGGTTATATACAGACAACGGAACGCCGCCAAAAAGAAAAAATTATTATTTATGGGGCGGGTTCTGCCGGTTTGCAGCTATTGAATGCCTTGCATCAGACAGGTGAATTCCACCCAATCGCGTATATTGATGACGACAGGAATAAGCAGGGAACGGTAATACAGGGTGTTCAGGTATACAGTCGTGAGCAACTGGAGGGATTATGTAAGCGACACAATATCAACATCCTGCTGTTAGCTATAGGTAACGTATCATCGTCTCGACGATTGAAACTACTGGAATATCTTGAGCCGCTATCTGTACAGGTTAAAACTATCCCGGATATGGCTGAGTTGGTAAGCGGTCGTGCGCGTATTGAGCAGATTCGCGATATCGAGATTGATGATCTATTAGGCCGACAAAAGGTTGAGGCAGTAGAAGGTTTGGTTGATGCCTGCATCAAGGAAAAAGTCGTTATGGTGAGCGGTGCAGGGGGCTCAATCGGATCAGAGCTGTGTCGCCACATCGTACGCCTGAATCCAGTCCGGCTGGTTATATTTGACCAGTCAGAATTTGGTTTATACCAAATCGAGGGTCAACTGAGAACCATCATTAAGGAGGAGCTTCTTAATGTTGAGCTGGTCGCCATCATGGGCTCTGTGCAGAATCAAATCCGTATCGATTCGGTGCTAAGATCATTTGATGTTCAAACGCTCTATCACGCTGCCGCATACAAACATGTGCCGATGGTTGAACATAACATGATCGAAGGGATACGAAACAATCTGTTTGGTACTGTTCGGCTCGCCGAGGCAGCTATTGAGGCCCGGGTAGAAACGTTTGTGTTGATCTCTACCGATAAAGCAGTACGACCGACCAACGTAATGGGCGCTAGTAAGCGTATGGCAGAGTTGGTATTACAGGGTCTGGATCAGACACAGAGTGTCACCCGGTTTTGTATGGTTCGATTTGGCAATGTTCTGGGGTCATCAGGCTCTGTTGTTCCTCTGTTTCGCACTCAGATTCGTAGTGGTGGTCCGGTAACTGTTACCGATGAAGAGATCACACGTTACTTTATGACCATTCCTGAAGCGGTTCAGCTGGTACTGCAAGCTGGTTCCATGGGGCAGGGTGGTGATGTTTTTATTCTCGACATGGGTGAATCTATCCGTATAGCAGATCTTGCAAAACGCATGATTCACCTGATGGGTCACACGGTACGGGATAATGAAAACCCCGAGGGTGATATTGAGATCACCTACACCGGGTTAAGGCCTGGCGAAAAATTATATGAAGAGTTATTGATTGGTGATAATCCACTCGGAACGGAACATCCGCAAATAATGCGGGCGCAGGAGAGTTGTTTACCCTGGCAAGAGTTAAAAAGCCTGCTGGATAAAATCGATCAGGCTTGCCTGGCCTATGACTGTCTGCAGGTACGAGAGTTACTTATCTCAGCGCCAACAAGTTATCAGCCCCCTGCACCGATCGATGATCTTGTAGCCAGGCAGATTGACAAAAAAAGATCGAAACAGTAACGTGATTCCTGTCTCCACAAGCGCTCAAATATCAAACACTATAAGGTGATCTCCTTCAACTTCAGATAATCCTCTTCTGGCGATATTTGAACCACTTCAATAAACACCCTTGGCATTCATTAAACGCTACAAAAAGCGCCTGAAATTCAGTAAGATGGCACGTTTTCGTACAAAACCAATCGATACTCGGTTGGTTTTTATACATATGATCGTAACCAAATTATTGAGAATGAAATGAGTCAGCGGATATTACTTTTGCCCGGCGATGGGATCGGCCCTGAAGTTATACAGGAAGCGGAAAAAGTACTAAAAAAAGTTATCTCTATTTATAAGCTTGATCTACAGCTGGAATCTGCATTGTTGGGTGGCTCTGCCATCGATAAAGAGGGCGTTCCACTACCAGAATCTACCATGAAACTGGCTGAGCAGGTAGACGCTATATTGTTAGGTGCCGTTGGCGGACCAAAGTGGGATCAGATTGATCGCTCAATTCGCCCTGAAAAAGGGTTATTGGGGATCCGCTCAGGTCTGCAACTGTTTGGCAATTTACGACCTGCTATTACCTTTCCTCAACTTGCTGATGCATCCAGTCTGAAAAAAGAGCTGGTTGCGGGCCTTGATCTTTTAATCGTCCGAGAACTTACCGGCGGTATCTATTTTGGTGAGCCACGGGGTATTCGAACACTCGAAAATGGTGAACGGCAGGGTTTCAACACCTATGTATATTCAGAATCCGAGATAGAGCGCATCGGTAGGGTAGCTTTTGAAGCGGCTCGTAAACGTGATGGCCGACTCTGTTCGGTTGATAAGGCCAATGTACTTGAAGTTACCGTGCTGTGGCGTGAAGTCATGGATCGGCTGGCTGCCGAATACAACGATGTAGAGTTAAGCCATATGTATGTCGACAATGCTGCAATGCAGCTGGTTCGTGCCCCCAAACAGTTTGATGTAATGGTTACCGGGAATATGTTTGGCGACATCCTTTCCGATGCCGCAGCTATGTTAACAGGCTCAATCGGAATGCTGCCCTCCGCATCGCTAGATATCAATGGCAAAGGGATGTATGAACCCTGCCACGGCTCCGCACCGGATATAGCCGGGCAAAACAAGGCGAATCCGCTTGCCGCTATACTTTCCTGCGCGATGATGATGCGTTATTCCCTCGGTTTGGAACAGGTTGCTGACACGATCGAAAAGGCGGTTGAAATGGCGCTTGATGCGGGATATAGAACCGTCGACATCTATACCGATGGTCATAAACAGGTAAGCACAACTGAAATGGGTGATGCGGTCACAGATATTCTTGCATCGCTTTAATGTTTTACGCAATTTATGTTTTTTTGTTTTGAAGGGCTTGCCCCAGAACAACAGTTTTATTGAGACAGGTGAATAACAGATGAGTCAAACCTACGATGTAGCAGTAGTTGGTGCCACCGGTGCTGTGGGTGAAACTATTATTTCAATTTTGGAAGAGCGTAACTTTCCCGTTGGTACACTCTACCCGTTGGCAAGTAGTCGTTCAGCCGGCAAAACCGTCATGTTCCGTAACAAGTCGGTCCGGGTTCAGGATCTCGATCAATTCGATTTTTCCAAAGCTCAAATCGGCCTATTCTCTGCGGGTGGTAGTATTTCAGAGAAATATGCACCCATCGCTGGTGCTGCGGGCTGTGTTGTCATTGACAATACCTCTCACTTTCGTCAGCAGGATGATATTCCGTTGGTCGTACCGGAAGTTAACCCGGAAAAAATTTCGGAATATATCAACCATAACATTATTGCTAATCCAAACTGCTCCACTATCCAGATGATGGTGGCACTGAAACCTATTTATGATGCGGTTGGGATTAAAAGGATAAATATCGCAACTTACCAGGCAGTTTCCGGTACTGGTAAGCCGGCAATTGAAGAGTTGGTCGGTCAAACTGCTGCGCTGCTTAACGCAAAGCCGATTGAAAAATCGGTATATCCCGCACAAATTGCCTTCAATGTACTGCCCCATATCGATGTATTTATGGATAATGGCTACACTAAAGAAGAGATGAAAATGGTGTGGGAAACCAGGAAAATTCTTGGTGATGAAAGTATTGAAGTTAACCCTACCTGTGTTCGGGTGCCTGTTTTTTATGGTCATTCCGAGGCATTGCATATTGAGACCATTGATAAAATTTCAGCTGCTGATGCAAAAAAATTACTCACTGCGACCGATGGCATCGTTGTCAAAGATGAAATGGAGGATGGTGGTTATCCAACTGCTGTGGAGGAATCAGCGGGCAATGATCCAGTATATGTTGGGCGAATTCGTGAGGATATATCCCATCCGCGAGGGCTGAATCTCTGGGTGGTATCTGACAACGTCAGAAAAGGTGCTGCGTTAAACAGTGTTCAAATCGCAGAGCTTCTGATCAAAAATGAATCATTTAAAAAATAACAAACTCCTTTAGCCAATAATTTGTCACCTGCTACACTTAAGTATCGAGCGAGTACCGGTAAGAGGTTAAATGTTGAAAACTAATAAGTGGAGCCCTTTGTTAAACAGGGATAATTTTATGAAGAACAGGCTTTCATATTCTGGGGTTATGATTTTTATTGTGTTCGCACTGCTTAAAAATCAGGCGATTGGCTTAGGTCTAGGTGAAATTGAGGTTAAGTCGGCACTTAATCAACCGTTTGATGCGGTGATACAACTCAGCGATACCAATGGTCTAACTGAAGAACAAATCATTGTTAACCTGGCTTCAAAAAAAGATTTTGAAAGAGCCGGTGTCGATCGCCTTTTCTTTTTGCTGGATCTGAAGTATGGCATCTATATCGAGTCGGATCAGAGCGGTGTAATTCATGTTACAAGCAAGGGGCCTATTGACGAGCCCTATCTCGATTTCATTATAGAAACACAATGGCCAACAGGTAGGTTGTTGCGCGAATATACTGTTCTAATTGATCCCCCTGTTTTTCTTGAAAAACCGGTTGCCGCTAACCAAGCTCCGGTAGTTACACCGCAAAGCGCTGCACCGATTCAAACTGTGGCAGCCCCGGTGTCTACACAGAGTAGAGCTAGCTCCGGTAGCCAGCACTCTTTAGTCACAGAAAATGGGTATATAAAGACCACGGATGAGACTTTATGGGAGGTTGCACTGAAAGCACGGCCATCTTCTGATTTTTCCGTGCAGCAAACAATGTTAGCAATTCAAGATCAAAACCCTCGTGCTTTTATGAGAGGGAATATCAATCTGATTCAACAGCATCAGAAAATTAAAGTTCCCACGCCGGAGCAGATACGTTCTCGCAGCCTTAATCAGGCGAATCAGGAAGTAGCATTTCAGAATAAGATGTTCTCCGAGGGCAGACGTATGCCCAGCGATCCGAAGAAAATGCCTTTAATCGCATCTCAGCAAAATACCGATGAGTCGAACCAGTCTGGCGCTGATAAAAATCAGGCTGAGCTCAAATTAGTATCAGTGGAAGGGACAAATACGGATCAGACAACAGGCGGACAAGGATCGAGTGCTGCGGATGGTACAAATACTGAAACCTTGAAAAACGCTTTAACTATTAGTGAGGAAAATCTCGAAAAGTCCAAGCAGGAAAATCTTGATCTCTCCACGCGTCTGGCGGCGCTCGAAGAGAATTTAGAGACTATGCAAAAGTTGCTTACTCTTAAAGATGAGCAGATGGCGCTGTTAACGAATGAGCTTGATACTCCGAATGCGGATGCTGTAGAACTCGAGACGATTACCGAATCTACTAGCGTTGAAGTAGAACAAGATTCTGCGATAGATCCAATGAGCGACACTTCAACCGAGATGTCTGGAACGGATGATGTTTCGGCAGTTGTAGAAGAACCGGCCGCTGGTACCGAAGTTGAATCAGCACCTGCTGCACCGGTTGGTGTAGATGGACTGATCGCACAAATCAAAGAAAACATTTATCTCTGGGCTGCCGGCTTGGGGCTAATTCTGGTAATTTTATTTTTCCTGTTTAAACCCAAATCAGAAGAGAGTGAAGATGAGAATTCATTCGGTTCATTTGATGGTGATATGCCATTAACTGACGATGATTTTAATCAGGACGGGCTCGAAGATATCTCCGGCTTTGAAGATGCTGATGATTTCAATGATGACATCCTGCCTGAAGAGACAGATCGCGAGGAAACTGCGTCTGGATTCGTAGACAACAGGGATGAAGTCAAGGCAGAAACCAGTGATGTTATCGCTGAGGCCGATATCTATTTGGCCTATGGTAGAGCGCAACCCGCTATCGATATTCTCGCTACCGCAATTCAGGATGAACCAGCCCGCGCCGACCTGCGAGTTAAGTTGCTAGAGGTGTATGCTGACCAGAATGATCACGCTGCTTTTGACCAGGGATTGGCTGAGCTAGCAGAACTAGGCGATGACGAAGCGAGTCAGCAGGCAGCTGAGCTACGTACTCGAATGGTCGTAGATGACGAATCGAATGAGGAAGCTGATGATCTTGTTTTTGATATATTAAGCAACGAGGCATCCGAGGAGGCTGTGGAGGGAGATATCGATTTAGGGGACGCAGTTAGTGATCAGATTGAAAGCACTCCGGGTATATCTTCATTGGAGAAGAGTATCTCCGAGCATGAATCACAGGATGAAGAAAATATAGGCGAAATTGATTTCGAAATTGACATGGACGATTTCGACCTTGACTCAAACGATGATCTGCTAACGGATTTTGATCTCTCTTCTGAGTCAGATGATACCGCTACAGAAGACGATGAAGACGATGCAGATCTCGATTCCATCAACATGGAGATGCGGATTGAGGCTGAAGCGATTGTCGCACGACTTCAGGAACAGGATATTATTTCCGGATCTGAAGAAGAGAGTGGTAGCGTAGCAGTAGACGAGCCCGCCGATTTGGCGCTTGATATTGCGGATCAGTCCGACACAGCCGCGGAAAAAGACGACAGTGCCTCAGAACAAGCGGCTGAAGACGAGGTGGATGTGCCTCTTGGGGTTGATGAGTCCGAAACAAAAATTGATCTTGCTCGTGCATATATCGAAATGGAAGATTTTGAAGGTGCTCAGGAGCTTTTGAAAGAGGTAATACAGGAAGGATCAAGCGATCAGAAATCTACTGCTGAACAGCTCATTTCCGATATTAGCTGATTTTGTTGTAGGTGGAATTACCCAAAGAGTACCGTCGTATTGTATTGGGTATTGAATACCATGGTACCCGCTACCATGGTTGGCAAAGACAGAAACGCGATCCAGTGCCCACTGTCCAGTGGGCACTGGAGAAAGCACTATCAAAAATTGCCGCGACTGAAATCAAAACCGTTTGTGCCGGACGAACAGATGCAGGTGTTCATGCTACCGCACAGGTAATTCATTTTGATACCGCGGTCCAGCATGAAGACAAAGCCTGGATATATGGCGTCAACACACATCTTCCTGATGATATTAGCGTTCGCTGGGTTGCTGAAACAGATGATTCATTTCATGCACGGTTTTCTGCAACCGCCCGTCGCTACCGCTACCTGATATTTAACCACTCCAGCAAACACGCACTTTTTCACGACACGGTCTCATGGTGTTATCGTCCGCTCGATCTTGAACGGATGCAGCAAGCAGCCCAATATATTGAGGGCGAGCATGATTTTAGCTCCTTTCGAGCCGCTGCATGTCAGGCAAAGAACCCTGTACGAAACCTCGAGTTTGTACGTTTGTATAGATCTGGGGCGCTGATTGTTCTGGATGTTCAGGCCAATGCATTTTTGCAGCATATGGTTAGAAATATAGCTGGCGTGCTTATCGATATCGGGTCAGGAAAACATCAGCCGGAGTGGGCGAGGGAGGTACTGGAAGCGCGTGACCGACGCGATGGCGCTGTAACCGCATCTGCTAAAGGTTTGTATCTGGTTGGCGTCGAGTATCCTCAAAAGTTTCAACTACCTGTCACTCCCCCAGGCCCTTTTCTGGTAGCTGATTCTCCAAACTAATATCCGTCCTGGTTTGTTTTCCGTGGATAATAAACGCTCCTCAATTCTCCATAAACGTGGCCTGCGCCATAGCTCAATCACCCCAAATTTGGTAATATTCACCCTGTTTTCAGATTTGGTGTGAGCAGTTCGTTTTGTCGAAAGTACGCGTTAAGATTTGCGGTATCACTCGCCGAGAAGATGCACTGGCTGCGGTTGATGCGGGAACGGATGCTATTGGCCTGGTTTTTTACCCCAAAAGCCCCCGCTCGGTTACGCTCTCACAGGCAGAAGTCATCACCCATACTCTGCCTCCGTTCGTGTCTACGGTTGCTTTGTTTGTTGATGCGGCTCCTGATTTGGTTAACCAGGTTTTGAACGTTTTGCCAATCGATTGCCTACAGTTTCATGGCAATGAAACATCTACACAATGCGCGCTTTATGGTCGCCCATACTACCGGGCGCTTCGTATGGGGCCGGGCTGTGATCCCGGCTCTTTTTTGCAGAACTACAGCGGCTCAAATGCGCTGCTGCTGGATGCGTACAATGATAAAGTGCAGGGCGGCAGTGGTGAGACATTCGACTGGTCCAGGATCCCTAAGGATCTCGGCAAGCCATTAATCCTTGCCGGTGGGCTGGGTATACACAACGTTGCCGATGCGATTACCCAGGTACAACCCTATGCCGTTGATGTAAGTAGCGGAGTTGAGAGTAGCAAAGGTATAAAGGATCACAGAAAAATAATGGACTTCATGAAAGAGGTTGAGCGTGTTCGATAACCTCCATATCCCCTCCAAAATCATAGTAGAAAGTAGAGATTGAATTGACAGGTTTACCTGATAATAAAGGCCACTTTGGCCAGTACGGCGGTCGCTTTGTCGGCGAGACTTTGATGCATGCGCTGGATGAGCTTGAGGAAACTTATGCTCGCCTGAAAGACGATCCGGATTTCCAACAGGAGTTTGATCGTGACTTGGCTCATTACGTCGGTCGGCCCTCGCCACTCTATTTTGCCAAGCGGCTGACAGAGGAGGTCGGAGGCGCGCAGATCTTTCTTAAAAGAGAAGATCTAAACCATACCGGTGCCCATAAAGTGAACAATACGATTGGCCAGGCACTGCTGGCCAAATATATGGGCAAACCACGAGTCATAGCCGAAACTGGGGCAGGGCAGCACGGAGTAGCAACCGCTACCGTGGCGGCTCGTTTCGGGATGCAGTGTCAGATCTATATGGGTGCTGAGGATATTGCCCGCCAAACGTTGAATGTATACCGCATGAAACTATTGGGTGCAGAGGTAATTTCCGTCGAATCTGGCTCCAGAACACTGAAAGATGCCATGAACGAAGCAATGCGGGATTGGTCCACCAATGTTGACGATACCTACTACATTATCGGTACCGTTGCCGGTCCACACCCCTATCCGATGCTAGTAAGGGATTTCCAGACCGTCATCGGACGAGAGGCAAAGCAACAATGTCTGGAACAAACCGGAAAACTTCCCGATGCGCTTATTGCCTGCGTTGGAGGGGGCTCAAATGCGATAGGCCTTTTTCATCCCTTTATCGAAGATAGCTCTGTGAAAATGATCGGTGTAGAGGCTGGCGGCGATGGCATAGAAACCGGCAATCACGCTGCGCCGATCTGTGCCGGCAAAACCGGAGTGTTACACGGCAACCGTACCTACCTGATGAGTGATGAGGCAGGCCAGATTATAGAAACCCATTCCATCTCGGCGGGCCTTGATTACCCAGGAGTTGGTCCGGAGCATTCACTGCTGAACGATATGAATAGAGCAGAGTATGTGGCGATAAACGATGATGAGGCACTTGAAGCCTTTCATCTGCTCACGAGAATCGAAGGGATCATCCCCGCACTGGAATCGAGCCACGCAATCGCGCAGGTCTGTAAAACAGCGAAACAGATGCAAAAAGATCAGATCGTGATTGTAAACCTCTCCGGACGAGGCGATAAGGATATCCATACCGTCGCTGCGTTAGATGGCATCAAGGTTTAGGAAACGATAATGAGCCGAATCCAGACCACTTTTGAACAACTTAAAAGCAGTAACAGAACTGCCCTGATCCCCTATATAACCGTCGGCGATCCATCCTTGGAAAGTACGCTACTGATCATGCATACGCTTGCTGATGCGGGTTGTGATGTGATTGAGCTTGGGGTGCCATTTTCAGACCCCAGTGCGGATGGGCCGGTCATTCAAGCCGCTTCCGAGCGAGCTCTGAAAAACTCCATTTCGCTCAAAAATGTACTTTCAGTCGTATCCTCGTTCAGACAGAACAACAAGACTACACCGATCGTTTTGATGGGGTATCTCAATCCATTTGAGATATATGGGTACCAGGCATTTGTGAAAGACGCCAGCGCGGCGGGGATCGATGGAGTGCTGATCGTTGATATGCCGCCGGAAGAGTCAGATCCGTTTTCCGGGCTATTGAGAGCAAAGAATATCGACCTGATCTATCTGATAGCACCCACTACCACCAAAAAACGCGCCAAAATGATATGCGATCAGGCTTCAGGCTACATCTACTACGTCTCCCTGAAAGGGGTTACCGGAGCGGGAAATCTTGATATCTCAGAAGTTGCCAGTAAAGTTAGCGATATAAAGAATATTACCGAATTGCCCGTGGGTGTCGGTTTTGGTATCAAGGATGCCGACTCAGCGAAAAGTGTAGGTGCTGTTTCAGATGGGGTGGTGATTGGCTCTGCATTGGTTAATCTGATTTATCAAACGACTCAAAAATCGGATAATCCAGAGGATATCCGTCGGGCTGTTTCCGAATACATCGTTACCATAAGAGAAGCACTGGATTCATTGGCTTGAACAATAATTGTTAAGGGGTTGGGATTAAACCTAAGAGGTTTAATCCCAGGCTGTACGCTACAAACAAAATTTCAGGATATATCATGGTCAGTTGGCTGGATAAAATACTACCTTCATTGGGTGGTACAGGCGAAGAGAGAAAAACTAACGTACCGGAAGGGCTTTGGAAACAATGTCCAAAGTGTAGTGCCGTACTTTATCGTACGGATCTCGAGAAAAATCTCGACGTCTGCCAAAAGTGCGATCATCACATCCGTATTGGTGCGCGGCGCCGAATTGATATTTTCCTCGACGAAGGCGAGAAAACCGAAATTGCGGGGGATATTGAATCCGAAGATAAATACAAAGTAAAAGATACTCGGAAATATAAGGATCGCCTGACCAGTGCCCAAAAATCTACTGGGGAAAAAGAAGCACTCATCGCAATAAAAGGACATCTCAAGGGGATGCCCGTTGTGTTAGCAGTTTTTGAGTTTCGCTTTTTAGGTGGCTCGATGGGCTCCGTGGTGGGTGAAAAATTTACTCAGGCTGCTAACGTCGCGATGAAAGAGCGTATCCCATTGATCTGCTTCTCAACCAGTGGTGGTGCGCGAATGCAGGAATCACTGATGTCATTGATGCAGATGGCAAAAACTGCTGCCGCATTGGAGCGCATGAAGCAGATGGGAATTCCCTATGTTTCAGTGATGATTGACCCTATTTACGGTGGCGTTTCCGCTAGCCTGGCAATGCTGGGTGATATCAACATTGCAGAGCCGAATGCACTGGTAGGTTTTGCTGGCCCCAATGTAATTCAGCAAACTGTACGAGTTACATTGCCCGAAGGCTTCCAGCGCAGCGAGTTTCTGCTGGATCATGGTGCGATTGATATGATTGTTCATCGAAGTGAAATGAGAGATACCGTAGGTCGTTTGCTGGCAAACCTGAATCATCAGTCTGTGGATCAGCTCCTACTGGAACAGGAAATTACCGATGTAGAAGTCATCAGCGCTGATACGGACGACAATATCTAGTATTTTGATGCAGATATCTGACTAACCCTGCCATAGATGCGTGACCTGCCTGATAATTTATCCGACTGGCTGACATGGATCGAAGCCCTTCATCCGCAAGAGGTTGAGATGGGCCTCTCGCGGGTCCGGGCGATTGCAGAGCGCCTCGGACTCATCGAGTACTTTCGGCAAAGCAACATTAAAGTGATCACCATTGCCGGCACCAATGGCAAAGGATCAACCGCCGCAATGCTGGAAAAAATAGCCTGCGTTTCCGAACGTTCTGTGGGCTGTTTCTCCTCCCCCCATTTTTTACGTTACAACGAAAGAATACGCCTCAACGGTGTTGAAGCCACGGATGAGTACATCTGTCAGGTTTTTTCAGAGATCGCATTACATACCGCCGATCAGCCGCTGACCTATTTCGAATACGGCACACTTGCGGCGCTACAGACGTTTAAACATGCCGCGGTTGAATTCGTAATCCTTGAAGTGGGTCTTGGCGGGCGCCTGGATGCAGCCAATATTATTGATGCAGATATTGCAGTGATTACCTCCATTGGCATTGATCATCAGGACTGGTTAGGCGACGATCGGGAACAGATCGGGTTTGAGAAAGCAGGAATCCTCAGAGCTTACCAACCACTCGTTTGCAGTGAAACCGACATCCCTGATTCAGTTGTTGAGCTGATGAAGTCACTTTGTACGTCTTTATATGTGCGCAATATCGATTTCTCTATTGAGCATCAGGAATCCCGATCAAACTGGCAATGGCACGGTTGTGACTCGAACAGAACAAAGATCACCATAGATCATCTGACTGAACCCCATATCCCCAAAGAGAGTACTGCAGCTGCATTGCAGGCAATCGCATTACTTGATTCGTCATTACTCACCAGCAAAACCGTTCAAACTGCGATATCCACATTACGAATGCCCGGGCGTTTTTTTAACGTGCCAAATAAACCGATTATTCTTGATGTGGCCCATAATCCAGACGCAGCGGCCTACCTTGCAAATCAGCTCAAGCAGCATCCGGTTAGCGGCAAGACCATTGCTGTTTTTGGGGTTATGGCGGATAAGGATCTCGATGGAATTGTAACCGCTTTACAGGACTCTATCGATTTCTGGTATCTGGCTGCATTAGACAGACCTCGTGCGGCTCAGATTACTGAAATGGTTAATCTTTTTGAGAGACAGGGAATCGATGCTTGTCGTACAATGACATCTGTAAATGCCGCATTAGCAGAGGCCGAAACGCTGATAGGGAAGGGTGATCGCCTGTTAGTAGTGGGCTCCTTCTTTACCGTTGCCGCGGCACTTGATGTTTGGGGCATAAGATCCTTAAGTGAACTACTTTAGTTCGGTCCAGTTAAAAACCAATGATGAAAATTGCAGATCATGGAAACCCAGATTGTTGATACCCGTTTCCCTGATAGGTCGCTTTTATCGAAGCGACTCATCTGAGCCAGGTACGATGCGGTGAAACCTAGACTTGTGGGTGCGGTCATTATTGTTGCGGTTGCGCTAGTTGTGTTGCCGCTACTGTTCCAGAATCCGGTTAAATACCCCGATGTTCCTGATTTTGTAATCCCACCTGAACCGGTGATGCCAAAACATGTGCCGGTAGAGACACCGAAAGAATATGCGCGTTTGAAAAAACGCATGGGCGAGCTAGCACCAAAGGAAGCTGTCGACGAGCAACGTATTGAAACGCCCGCTGAACAGAAAAAACTGGTCACTAAACCAAATAGAAAAGAGCCATTCGAACTCGATCAATCAGGTTTGCCGGTTGCCTGGGCTGTCCAGTTAGCGACGTTTAAAGAATACGACAATGCGGCAGCCCTAAGGGATAAATTGCGTGGGGCTGGATACAACGTCTATACCCGACGAATTAGCAGTTCAGCGGGTGACAAGATCCAGATATTGGTTGGACCTGTTCTAGGCGAAAAGAAAATCAAAGCACTCAGGAAAAAACTACATGACCGCTATGAACTGGATGGTCTGGTTATTCGTTATCTGAAATAGGTCGTTTATCTACCCGGAATGTAAGCAGCCTGAAAAATAGAACTATTTGGTGTGATGCACCTGGAAATTTAGATGGAGTCAGAACTGGTGGGCGTATTGGAAACCACAGGCTTGAACCTGCTTGATTGGCTGCTTATCGCTTTTATTGCAGTATTAACTGTAATTAGCCTTTTTAGAGGGCTCATCAAAGAGGCGATGGCGCTGGTACGTCTGGCAGCCTCTGTATTAGTCGGTTATTTTTTTGCAGGTGATATCAGTAGCCTGTTCAGTGGTTCGATTGAAAGTCCTGAGGTGGCTTATGGGCTGTCATTTTTTGCACTTTTTATCGCAACCATGGTAGTCGGTACTATAGTTACCAGCCTGCTTAAGGGCCTGATTACTGTTGCTGGGCTAGGTCCTATCGATAAAGTGTTAGGTGCAATATTTGGTGCTAGTAAAGCCTGTATTCTAGTTTTGCTGCTGGTGACATTGGTGGATCTGACCCCACTAAAAGAGCATGATGTCTGGGTTCAGTCGGCTTTAATACCGGAGTTTGCCGAGCTTGCGGCATGGTCAAAAGAACATCTCGGGCTTCAAGATATCTTCAGCTAAGCGTAAGAAGAGACGGCTCTTGTGCAAAGCTCTCAAATTGATTGATTTTATTCAAAGGTAATAGATAGAACTATGTGTGGTTTGGCTGGCATTGTATCGTTTTCAAATGTAAATCAGGGGTTGTACGACGCGCTCACTGTATTGCAACACCGTGGCCAGGATGCCGCGGGAATACTGACATCTGAGGATGGAGTTGTTCACCTGGAAAAAGGCAATGGACTGGTTCGTGATGTATTTCAACCCAAGGATATGCACGCACTGGCTGGGAGAATCGGGATCGGACATGTTCGTTACCCCACGGCTGGTAGCTCCTCATCCGATCTGGCTCAACCGTTTTACGTCAACTCACCCTATGGTATCAGCCTTGCACATAACGGTAATTTGACCAATACCGATAAGCTTAGCCAGGAGTTGTTCGAAGATGATCTTCGACATGTAAATACCAGTTCCGATTCAGAAATACTGTTAAATATATTTGCACATGAACTGCAGCAAATTGGTAAACACAAACCCACTCAAAGTGACTTCTTCAAAGCAGTTGAGGGCGTTCAGCGCCGTTGCAAAGGTGGCTTTGCAGTTGTGTGTTTGATCGTTGGGCACGGGTTGATTGCCTTTCGTGATCCAAACGGCATCAGGCCGCTGGTTTATGGTAAACGTGAATCGGAGCAGGGCACTGAATATATGGTGGCTTCGGAAAGTGTTGCTCTTGATACCCAGGGCTTTGAAGTGATTGACGATGTCGTCCCGGGTCATGCGGTATTTTTTGATCTGCACGGCAACATGCATACCAAGAGTTGTTCAGAAAAGAAGCTTCACACCCCCTGTATCTTTGAACATGTCTATTTTTCCCGGCCGGATTCCATTATGGATGGTATTTCAGTCTACAAATCCCGTCTTAGAATGGGGGAAAAACTAGCTGCACAGATAGAAGAAGAGTGGCCGGATCACGATATTGATGTAGTTATGCCTATTCCAGATACAGCGCGTACCGCGGCTATTCCGCTGGCTCATCATTTGAATGTAAAATTTCGTGAAGGATTGATTAAAAACCGCTATATCGGTCGAACATTCATTATGCCGGGGCAGACTGAGCGCAAAAAATCGGTTCAACAAAAACTCAATGCGATCCGCCTGGAATTTGATGGGAAAAATGTACTACTGGTCGATGATTCCATTGTCCGTGGTACCACCTGCAAACAGATTGTGCAGATGGCTCGGGATGCCGGCGCAAAAAATGTTTACTTTGCTTCCGCAGCGCCTGCGGTTCGATACCCGAATGTCTATGGTATTGATATGCCTGCCGCCAATGAGTTAATTGCCCACGACCGGACTACCGAAGAGGTACGTGAGTTAATTGGCGCTGACCGGCTTATCTACCTCAATATCGACAAACTGATTGAGTGTGCACAGGAAGGAAACCCTGAAATCACTAAATTTGAATGTTCGGTATTTACCGGTGAATACGTAACAGGCGATGTTGATACGGCATACCTGGATCGCATTGAAGCGGATCGGAATGATCTGCAAAAACAGAAAAACGAAGCGAAATAAAATACTCGTAAATTAGTTTGTAGTACATGCTTGTCGGAATACTAATTATGCCAGACTCGAAAAAATCAGATCCATCACTACCGGCAAATCGGGCGCAGGGGCGTACCGTTATTCCCGATAGTACGTTTGAAACCCTGGCCATTCGCGATGGACATAACCGAACCCACGAAGGCGAACACGCGGAACCGATATTTGCGACATCCAGCTTTATCTTTGAAAGTGCTGCGGATGCGGCTGCCCGTTTTAAAGGTCCAGAGCCATCCAATGTATATTCGCGCTACACCAATCCGACCGTTCGCAATTTTGAAGAGCGCATGGCAGCTCTGGAAGGTGCAGAGCAAGCGGTTGCTACTGCGTCAGGAATGGCTGCAATATTAAGCACTTGCATGAGTTTGTTAAAGGCCGGAGATCATGTGATTTGCTCCTCAAGCCTGTTTGGCACCAGCATTTCACTATTCGGTAATATCATGCAGCGGTTCGCAGTTGAGGTTACCTTTGTAACCCCCACTGATCTGTCTGAGTGGGAAAACGCGGTGAGAGAAAATACCGAGATGCTGTTTTTGGAAACCCCCTCGAACCCGCTTTCCGAAATCATTGACCTTAGAGCATTGGCTGCTATTTCAAAAAAAGCAGAAGCACTGCTGGTTGTCGATAACGTATTTTGCACACCTGCACTGCAGAGGCCACTAGAACTGGGCGCAGATATCGTGGTGCACTCGGCTACCAAATATATTGATGGACAGGGTCGATGTGTCGGCGGTGTCGTCGCCGGTCGAGCCGAACATATGAAAGAGCTGGTGACATTTTTGCGTACCGCTGGCCCAAGCATGAGCCCATTTAACGCCTGGGTTTTTCTAAAAGGGCTAGAAACCTTAAAGCTGCGAATGGATGCACACTGCGGTAACGCACAACAACTGGCGGAATGGCTGGATCAACAGCCACAGGTTGAGCGGGTTTATTACGCTGGCCTTAAAAGTCACCCCGGTCATGAGCTTGCCAAATCCCAACAGACCGGCTTTGGTGGAGTACTCTCCTTTGAATTGAAAGGCGATCAGACCGCAGCCTGGAACTTTATTGATGCCACGATACTCTGCTCGTTAACCGCAAACCTTGGCGATGTAAAAACCACCATCGTGCACCCTGCGACTACCACCCATGGCAGGCTTACTGATGAGCAGCGCGCGGAAGCAGGTATTCGCGATAGCTTAATCCGGATAGCAGTTGGACTTGAAGATATCGAAGATATCAAGAACGATATGTCCCGGGGTTTTGCCGCTGTTTGACACTGCATAATTCAGCACGCAGGACTACACTCATAGTACTCCAACTTTTCTTGACCTGTTACCACAGGACAGTTGAGCCTGGCCCATGAATCAAGCCCGCGAATAAAAACTATGCAGCAAAAGATCCAGCAAGCACTACACCAGATTAGCCAGGTTGTACTCGGTAAAGAGGATAAAATAAAACAGGCCCTCTGTTGCATGTTTTCAAACGGCCACCTGCTTATTGAAGACCTTCCCGGAATGGGTAAAACCACTTTAGCCCATGCCTTGTCCCGGGTATTCGGACTCAGCTACCAGCGTATTCAATTCACCAGTGATCTACTACCCGCCGACGTGCTCGGTGTGTCTGTGTATTCCCAGAAGAGCGAACGCTTTGAGTTTCATCAGGGCCCGATATTCTCTCAACTGCTACTGGCGGATGAGATCAATCGCAGCACACCAAAAACCCAAAGTGCGTTGCTGGAAGCGATGGAGGAGGGACAGGTAACCGTAGATGGATCTACTCGACAGCTTCCCGCTCCATTCTTTGTGATCGCAACACAAAACCCATCGACCCAGACTGGAACCTTCCCGTTACCCGAATCACAACTCGACCGCTTTCTAATGTGCATCGAACTTGGCTATCCGGACCCTCGGTTTGAACGTGTGCTGCTAAAGCAAGGTGATGCCCGCGCACTCATCGACAATCTGTCTGTTTGTATTTCCCCTTCTGAATTACAGGATATGCAGGAGCAGATTAAGCTTGTGCAAACCTCTGATAAATTGCTCGATTATATTCAGCGACTTATTGCCTTTAGTCGAGCGCCGCAACGATTCAACTACGGCCTTTCTCCGAGAGGCGCGTTAGGCTTGATTGCCTGTGCAAAAACCTGGGCGTTTATGGATAGCCGTAGCTACGTAGTTCCCGAGGACGTTCAGGCGGTACTTCCCTCGGTCGTGAAACACCGATTACAGAGCGGCATCAATGCCAGTGAAGCGGGTGCTGCGCAATCGTTGCTGGCCGAAGTGGCTGTAGTGTAGCGCGGCAACAATGGAACCAAAATTCCAGCCGTTTAGCGATCGTTACTCTGGAAAATTGAAGCGAATTTATCGTAACTGGTTAGACAGGCGATTACCGAAATCTACCGAAATAACCCTTAGCCAACGGCGTATTTTTATTCTTCCGAATCGACCGGGGCTGCTATTTTCAGGGCTGCTTTTGTTGCTATTTTTGATGGCGATAAATTATCAGAACAGCATGGTTTTTGCCTATACCTTTATGTTGGCTAGCCTGTTCCCGGTGATCATAATTTTCACCTATCGAAATCTTTCCGGTTTGGGTATTCGAGTTGCAGAATGCAGTTCAGTTTTTGCCGGTGAAGCTGCGAAAATAACCCTCGATATCTATAGAACCGATCATAGAATTCGGCAACAGCTCCAGTTCAGATGGAATGAATCGAGCCACACAACCGCCAATCTCCTGGAAAACGATCAAGATCAGATTGAGCTTTACGTACCCGCCGAACAGCGAGGTTATCTAAACCCCGGACGGCTCAATCTTCAATCAACATATCCTCTTGGGTTGGTGCGAAGCTGGTCCTGGTTGAGGTTTGAACTGTATGGACTGGTCTACCCAAAACCGATTGAGGGCGAGCTGCCTGTTCAGGCGGCCCCGGGTCAGGAACCAAATCTCCGGAAAATCAGAGTAGCGATGGATGAGATTTCTGGATTGAGAAGGTATGTCTTAGGTGATTCTCCAAAACAGGTAGCCTGGAAAAGCTACGCAGCAACCGGCGAGATGAACGTTAAGCAGTTTGAGGGAAGTGAATCCGAGAAACTATGGCTAGATTTTAATGAAGTACGGGGTGGCCACCTTGAGTATCGCCTGTCGGTACTTTGCTACTGGATTCTTAAACTGGAAGCCGACAACTGTTTGTACGGCCTGCGCCTGGGTGAACAGGCCTATGAACCGGCTAGCGGTATTCCACATCGGGATCTATTGCTAAGTGCTTTGGCTACCTTTGATCTCGATAAGGAGCATAGCGTATCTCGATGAACAGCGCCGCGCTGCCACGTAGTAGTTTCCTATGGTTGCTGATCAGTGTTGGTGCGGTATTGCTGCCCCACGTAAATCGCATGCCGACAGGCCTGTTGATTGGCTATGGCCTGTGTATGGTTTGGCGAACATTGGTCCACTACGGTAAAGCAAAAATGCCCCACGGACTGGTTAAATTGCTGCTGGTGATTGCCGGAACCCTGATCATCAGACAGGGCTATCAAAACCTGTTGGGTGTCGATCCCGCTGCTGCATTTTTACTGCTTACCTTTGTATTTAAATTCCTCGAGATGCAGCGCGTTCGTGATGGATTGCTGATCATATTCCTGGGCTATTTTTGCCTACCGATTACATTCCTTTTTTCGCAAACGATGGTAATGACTATTTACGTATTTGTTGCGCTGGTAGTGCTAACTACCACTCTGGTGAAAGTGACCAAAACTTCTGATCAAGCTGGCGCGACAATCGATCTTAAGCAGGTAACGGTAATGTTGTTGTCGGCACTACCGTTAATGCTGGTTCTGTTCGTACTGGTACCACGTATCGGTCCCCTCTGGTCGGTACCCTTACCTTCCGGGCAATCAAAAACCGGCCCTTCGGATAGTATGAGTCCGGGTGATATAGCGAGTTTGGCAAAGTCAGATGAGCTGGCGTTTCGGGTTCGATTTGATGGCGCAATACCGGATACTAGAGAACTCTATTGGCGCGGTCTGGTGTTCTCGAATTTTGATGGCAGAACCTGGCGGCCAGAAGGTACTCCATTTCAGCAACAGAAAAATGCGAGTTGGGCAAGAAATAGCGCACATGAAGAGATGGAGGAGTCATTAGATATTCACTATCAGGTAACCTTTGAACCTTCATATCAACCCTGGCTGTATGCGCTGGACTACCCGCTGACTTCTGGTTCAGGCATTGGTTTGACGCCTCAATACACGCTGCTTAACAAAGTATCGGTGGATCAACGAAAACACTACAACCTGGTCTCGTCACCCAGGCTGATGATTGATTCAGTACTTGATCCTGCAAGCAGGAAAAGAAACCTGTTAATTCCCCGGGCAGGAAATAGCAGAGCAAAAAAATTCGCTATCGAACAGCGAAATAAAGCATCGAGTGATCAGCAATTTGTCACCGATATTCTTACCTATTACCGACAAAAACCCTTTTATTACAGTTTAAAACCACCACGACTTGGACCAGACAGCATCGATGAATTTATGTTTGATACTCGCAAGGGTTTTTGCGAGCACTATGCGGGTAGCTTTACCTACATTATGCGGGCTGCCGGAATTCCGGCACGGGTAGTTGTAGGTTATCAGGGTGGAGAGATAAATCATTCCGGTAATTATCTTCTAGTACATCAATTCGATGCCCATGCCTGGGCTGAGGTCTGGTTACAGGACCGCGGCTGGGTGCGTATTGACCCTACTGGACAGGTTGCACCGGAACGAATTGAGCAGGGCATTGAAGAAGCAACCGCTTATGAAAATAGTTTTTTGAGTGACTCAACTTTTTCCCTACTTCGATATCGGGATAACCTGTGGCTCAGCCAACTACGGCTTAAACTTGATGCAATCGAGTATGACTGGAATCGATGGGTGCTGGGTTATAACGCGAAACGCCAGTCCGATTTTTTGAAGGACTATTTGGGTCTGGTTTCTAGCGCAAGTAAAACGCAATTACTTACTGGCCTGGTTACGTTATTTCTGATTGCTTTGATGGTGGTTTTTCTACGAAAAGAGCGGATAAAAATTACCGACAGATGTGACCAATTGTATTTCCGGTTTTGTAGATTGATGGAAACAAGAGGGGTTGCAAGGGGAGCAGCTGAAGGGGCAACTGATTTTTCCCAGCGGCTGGTCGAAAGGTTTTCCGCGCAGGAACAGAGTATTCGCAACATCACCAGGATGTACAATTATCTAAGCTACGGTCCTGACATAAATCCGCATCAGCGTAGTCGAATATTAAAAAAACTGGAGCAGGAAATTGCTGCGCTAAAGCGCACCTGACTGTAACACCGCTTCGCGGTTTTTCTATTTCGAATCGATAAAAAACACACCGTCTCGCTGTTTCCACGCAGTCTGATGATATTGATACAACTGGTGTGATCCCAGCCGATTACTGTTGATCTGTTCACTGCCATCAAAATAGTGCGGAGAAAATATGAAGGCGGCAAGTATCTGTTGTTTTGATATCCATCGGGATGCAACCGGTAAATCTTTGAACTGTTTGATTCTCGTTGAGGCGGAAGCCCCCTGAGGTGTACCGATGGTCCAGCCCCATTCGCCAAATGTAGGTACGTTGGTATGGTATTGCTCGGTAGTAAAACCCGCTTCACTAAGGGTTTTACCGATCGAGATAAACGCATCACGGGTATGAAACGGAGAGGTCGATTGAATAGCGATGGCACCATCCGCACTGAGTAGCTCCTTTAAACGTGCATAGAAAAACTCTGAATAAACCTTATTGATATCCGGATGGCTGGGGTCGGGCAGGTCAACAATGATGGTGTCGAAATGTTGTCGTTCACTGACCAGCTTTTCAACTTCGATAAAGGCATCGCCATATATCAACTTAACTCTCGCATCGGCAAACGAATTTTCGTTGAGCGCCAGCAGTGTGTTGTTGAGTTGCGCTGGCACCAAAGGATCTTTTCCAGCAAACAGGCTGACCATATCGGGATCGAGATCAATCAGCGTGACCGATTTTGGATCCCAGTGCAGAATGTCTCGTAAAGCCAACCCGTCACCACCACCAATCACCAATATTTTCTCTCGTCGTGCGGAAGCGAGTAGTGCCGGATAGGTTAAAAAACTGTGGTAAATAACTTCATCGTTACTGGCGAACTGTAGCCTTCCATTGATGTATAAACTGGTGATTTTGGGTAAGCCTTTACCAATCAGTCGCTCTGTAATAGTGAGATGTTGATAAGGTGTGGTTTTGCTGTAGACCACCTGATCCTTAAACAGGGTGCTTTGAATATTTTGCATCCAGGAGATCCCGCCAATGGCCAATGCACCGATTAGCACCACCAACAACAGGTGGGTGATCCAGAGTGTTACAACCCCATTCAGATAGGTTCGATAGCGAAGTAGAAATGCCATACCAATCAGTACGTTTACCATCGCAGTACTGAGCGCCGCGTACACAATCGGCATTTTCAGACAGATCAGCACCCAGATAGCTGCACCGATTCCCGCACCGATATAATCTGCACCGTAGATCGTTCCGATATTATGCTCAAGGTGCTGGCCATGCAGCTGTTCTCGAATGCGGGCAATCAGTGGGATCTCCATCCCGATCATCAACCCCAGAACTGCACCAGCCACGAAGGGAATGATTCTGGAGGCTGAGGTAAGGGCCTTCACTACGCCACCATCGGTTGTAATGCTGGGATGTAACCCGTAGATCTCCTGGAGATAGGTTGGCATCGAGAAGGCGAGGGCAACCATAATCGAAATAACAAATACCGCACTGGCACCAATAAAACCGATAGCCAGCTCTAGCCAGATAAAGCCCTTGAAGGGTAACCGAATCCACTTGGCTAAAAACGCGCCAACGCCCATCGAAACAATCATGATGCCGATCATGGTGTAGATGGTGGATTCGAGTGCGCCAAGTACGCGGCCCGCATAGTGGGCCATCAGGTATTCGTAGATCAGACCACAGGCTGCGAGCGCACCCATGGTGGTGATAAGAAAAGCATCATGCAGAAACAGTTCCCGGCGGGATCGGTTGGGTCGATTTTCCGGCATATCAGGCTGCTAACTCAGGCTACTAAAAAATCTAAGCCAACTGCATCGCTATGCAACCACGCCGCTAAGCAACAAACCCACGGAAATAAAGATAACCGCCTCTATATAGGCTACGCCGATATTCTGCTGCTCATCAACCTCTTCGCGGACATTAATTTTTGCCAAAATAGCGGCCCGAGCGATGATAGAAAGCAGTGATAGCAACAGGGTCAACACTGCAGCAACCCCTGCCCAAATTACCGCGGACAGCCAGAACTCGTTATACAGGTAGGGTACGATGCTACCACCGGCACTGACCGCAAGCGATGTACCAAGAATATGCCCGGCATATCGAATGGATAAAGCCGTATTGCCCGCTTCAATCGCGTGCTGAAAGCTCTCGCCATCATGGCGGCGCTTAAATATCTGGGTACGTAAGCGGGTCACCAGTATTAGTATCAATTGCCCTGCAATGAAAACTAGCAATACCGGCAGCAGGCCTGTCCAGTCTTCCGATTCAACCCAGTTCATCGCCGCGTGAATAATAAAACCAAGGGCCAAAAAGTTTGCTGCCTGAACAACACCTGCACCTACATTCTGTTGGTGAATGGCTTGTTTGAGGGAGAATTTGTTAAAAATAATCCGGTCGTTGATAAGCGCGCCTACCTTAAGCAGAACAATGCCGGCGGCCGCGTAGGTAATTACGTTGAGCGCTTCAGCCATCAGGCTGGCGGCAGAATCACCGGTAACGGCAGCGGATAACACAAGCGCCAGCGCTCCAGCGCCACCGGCAAAGGATATCCCGAAGGCGTAGTTGTCCTTCTCGGCTAGCTCAACTGTGGTGCTGACCCCAGCCAGTTTTCCGAACAGGAATCGGAAGCCGCAAATAGCGGCTACCGCGATGGTGATATTGATGGCCGCAATCATCACGGCCCATATGGATATTTCATTAATCATGAACGTTGCTCCGCTGTGCGTTTAGCGCTGATTCAGGTTCGGTTACTTGCCGCCGTATGAACTACGGGATGATTGATAACTAGAACTACGGTAGCTGGATGTAGTGCTTTTGGGCGCTGACCGCGAATAACTACTGGCTTTGCGTTGTGACTTGAGCCGGGATTGGGATCGCGCTACCTGGGAGGTGGTTTGTTTGGTTTTTGAATAGGGGCTGTTAAAACTCTTTCCGCTACGATTGAAACGATCCCTGGTTTTACGTTCAACCGAGTTCTGGCTGCGACGTTGGGATGGAGAGGTATAGGAAGAGCGGCCATAATCGTTGTAATAACTGTAGTCTCGGCCTCGCCCCCAGCTGCTATAACCAATCGGTGAGCGGAACATGGTAGAAAAGAACGCGTACTGGCCGTACCAATGCCAGAATGAACCGCCGGAGCTGTTGGTTTGCCAGTTACCGTACTGAGGGTTACCAACCAGTTGGCTACCCGGGCCGAAGTCTTCGGCCTTGTTTATGCGTGCACTGGCATCGCGGCTCATGGCTGCTACCCGTGCCAATGTACCATCGGACATATCCGCTAATACATTAATAGGGTCCGTTAACATCATGCCGTAAGTAGCTGGATCAGAAGCCGTTTCAATAGCCAGCAACTCAGAATAAACACCTTTTGCCGGCTCGATTCCGCCTGAGACAGCGCCCGGTATATCAGATTTTGCATCAGATAACCGAGCTTCCAGTCCACGAATCATCGGTCCATCTGTGCTCGCATCCTGAGCCAGTGCATTGGTCAGTTGGCTCATCTCAGGCCGATCCTTTTTAACGATAGCCGCGTATTGAGTGAGTAAAGCTGTATTGGATATCTGATTGGAATCGATCTGCCGCTTCAAACGGTTAAGACTGGTTTCTGTAATTGTCACTTGCTGATCCAGTTGTGTTTTCAATTTTTCAGCATCTGAGGTACAACCCGCCAACCATACTGTGGGCAGTAACAGCAACACTAGCCATCGCTTTGCTTTTTCCATCGATATTTTCCTAACTAACTGACAAACAGGATATGAGCATTTTGCGCGGAATCATTATGCCTGATTGTAGAATTTGTGTTGATCACTTGTTCCGGGTACTCCCCAATTCATAACCACGATCTATCGCCTTGATCGAAACCTCGGCATTAGGAAACTGATCCGCAATAACCTCGGCAGCCTTTTCGGGTTTGGCATCGCCGCACATAAATATATCAAAGGCCGCATAGCTGACTTCAGGCCAGGTATGAACGGTGATATGTGATTCTGCCAGCATCAGCACACCGGTGACACCACCATGACCACCAAAGTTATGAAAATGGCTGGCGATAATCGTTGCGCCACCAGCCCGGGCTGCCCGAGTCATCAACTCTTCAAGCTGGTCACTGTTTAGCAGCGCGTGTTCGCCTCGGCACTCTATTAACAGGTGCTGCCCCATCATCATATTGATTTCTCCAATGTGGGGGCAGGGCGCATGAGGGGCATCTTTGTGATCGTTTTAGTACAAATTAGATTTCTGATCTGTAACTTTAATTGGGGCATCATTGAACAATCCCAAGGGGTAGAGCTCAGGATTATATATAGCAAACCTACGTAAACCCATAGCATCCATTCCGATCACAGTGGCGCGGGTTAAAAGCGACGCCACTGGCAAGCATTCACAGATATGAAATTGGGAAATTACGTTACTTTAGCTTTTCCATCAGTTTTGGATACTCACTCAATGACCGCTGGATGGCAGGGATATCAAAGATTGCAACCTGATTGATAAGCTGCTGTGCATAATCATCAAGAAGCTTGAGTGGAAAGCGCTGGTTGATCTCAATTAGCGCCTCAGCAAAACGGTTGATTTCGGATAGGTTGTTTCCTTCAGAGACAGCTGAGAACTGAGCAGAAAAAATTTCTAGCTCATTGAGTACCATGGGTATGACTTCGTATTCGGCAGCAGAAAATTCAGTGTTCTGTTCAGGGCTATCCTGTGACGGTAATACTTGATCGAAGGGCAAGAAATTAGACAACTCCTTAAACAGGACTGCTTTAAAAACAGGTTTTCGTAGATACCCATCAAAATCATCAGTTTTCACACGTTCAAACTCATCGGTCATCACGGAAGCTGTTAAAGCGATAATGGGGGTTTTTGAAAATAATCGAATTTCTTTAGCTGCTTGATACCCATCCATGATGGGCATACGGATATCCATTAGAATCAGATCAAAGCACTGTTGTTTTGCAAGATTGACGGCTTCCAGGCCATTACTGGCACTGCTGACCTGTAGCGCGGTATCTGCAAAATTTGCGATCAACAGTTCGCGGTTGTCCTGCACATCATCAACCACCAGAATATTGGCGGGTAGAAAGCTAATCATGTTATCGGTAGGCTTATCATCATTGGGGTTGTTGTGAACCCCCAGTACTGCTATATCAATCCCCTTTAATGCAATATGAAAGGTTGATCCATGACCTGGCTGGCTTGAAAGCGAAAGGGTTCCACCCATCATCTCAACAAGCCGTACACTGATAGAGAGGCCCAGACCTGTACCACCGTATCTTTTTTCATCCTGCCCGCTCGATTGTGTAAACTCCTCGAAGATATGTTGCTGATACTGTTCAGAGATACCTGTCCCAGTGTCTTCAACGGATATCAGTAAGTCTACCGTGCTTTGAATGGTATCTTCGTTTTCCACCTGTAGTTTTATGCGAATATAACCTTGATCGGTAAATTTGATTGAATTTCCAATCAGGTTTAGTAAGACCTGTCGTAGCCGAACCTCATCTAATTGCAGGCTTTGTGGTGCTGTTGGATCAATATCGATGATTAAATCAATATTTTTCTCGGCAGATTTTAGCGCAAATATGTCGGCTACTTCCTGTAGTAGTACCGTAGGATTACAGGGTCTATTTTTAACCTCAAATTTTCCAGCCTCAATCTTGGAAAGGTCCAGAATATCGTTAATTAGCAACAGCAGGTTGTTGCCGGCGGACCGGATGGTTTTTATAAATGATTTGAGTCTGGGTTCCTGAATTTGTTCATCCAATAATCCGGTGAAACCTAATATTGCGTTCATAGGTGTTCGTATTTCATGGCTCATATTGGCCAAAAATTCGGACTTTGCACGGCTTCCTGCTTCAGCATCTTCTTTTGCTGTGCTCAGCTCCTGCTCAAACTCAAGCCTTTCTGTCATATCAATAGATATTGATAATAAAGCCGAGCAACTATTGTAAACAATCGGTGAAACAGAGAGCATCATCGAACGAATTTCACCACCTGGTCTGCGCATCAAAACAATTTTTTGATTCACCGTACCCTTATCAGCGATTTCATTTGAAATGGCTTCGTAGTCACTACTCTCCTTGAAAAAATCTCGAATATTGTATTCGGTTAGTTCCGAAGCGTGGATTCTATAATCTCGCAGTACCTGAGGATTCGTCGACAAAATACGGCCGTCCAGTGTATTGATCACAATTTGTAGTGGAATTGTATCAATCAGTATTTGCATCTGCTGTTCTGCTGTTTTTCTCTGTTGAATCTCTTTAGCCAGTTTCCGATTCCAGTAGAGTATAAATAGTAGAATTAACAGCAGTACTATTGCTACCTGAATGAGGAGCGTGTAGTTAACCTTCTCTACATATTTGTGTTCTCCCCAGTTGTTCATAATTACTTGTTTTTCGTTTGGCGTAATGCTGCTCAACGCACGATTAAACATAGGTACTAACGGTGCAAGTTCGGTTCGTATTCCAAAAGCCAGCGCGGTGTTAAGCTCTGTTTTCCCTACGATACGAATATTATTTATGCCCAATTCCGATATTTGATAGCTTGCTTGAGCCAGTGTTGCGACAAGCGCATCCATCTCACCTGTTGATACAGAAGTAAGACCATCCTGTATGGAATCGACATAGTTCAGTTCAAGGCCAGGGTACCTTTCGGTGATTCCGGGTACATAGCCATAATCTTTAACAACCGCAATTTTTTTGTCTCGAATTTGATGTAGGTTTTCCACATAATTTGCGCTCTGATTCATCACGATAACCAGAGGGCTAGATATGTAGTCCTGAGTGAATGTTAATGCTGAGCCAAGATCTGAATCACTGGTTTCGGAAAGCACATCGATTTCACCATTTTTGGTTTTTTCGATCGCTTCACTCCATGTACGGCTGGGCACCATGGTTAATTTAATTCCAAGCCTTTGTTCAATAATCTTAAGGTAGTCGGCAACTATGCCAATGTAGTTTCCCTGTGTATCAAATGCTTCGTATGGAAGCCAATTTGGGTCGCCGGTAAAGCGAATAATTTTATGATTTTCTAACCACTGTTGTTCTGAAATACTCAGGTCGATTCTGTTCATCTTTGAATGGACAGCGGGTGCGAACCACTTACGGCGAATTTCAGACATCTTTGCTTCAGAGATAGAGGCTAAAGCTTTATTGATTATGCTGTGAAAAACAGGCCAGTCATCACGAACGGCTAATCGAATAGGTGATCCTCCAAGTTCATTGGCCATATTCGCGACTATGTTATTTAGTCCATTTTGTTCCGCTATCCAGTTTGCTGAACCCAGATTCCCAACATAAGCATCAGCCTGGCCATAGGAAAGCTTTTTAAGTGCTTCAGCCGTAGTTTTTACAGGTAGTAGTTTGATATCCGGATACTTACTAGTGAGCACATCATAAAAAAAATATCGCTCTTCAATAACCACGGTTCTATTTTTCAGGCCCTCAATATCGTTGATCCTGGGGGCATCACTTCTTGTGTAAATCGCCGTAAGTGGTGTTAAATAGGAACTGGTGAATTGCATGTATGTCATTCGCTCTGGTGTTTTTACCAGGCTACTAACAACATCTATTTCACGATCTTTTATAGCCTCCAGTGTCTCGGCCCAATTCCTGGTGATTTTTAGTTTAAATTGAATTCCCAGACGCTGTTCAAGCAGATCAATAACATCAGCACTTAAACCCTGTAGCTGTCCGGATGCATCTACAAATTCATAGGGAGGCCAGTCCGGGTCTGCGCCATGGCGAACTACAGGGTGTTGAAAGATCCATTGCTTCTCCTCCTGGGTTAAATTCAATGGGTTAGTATTGGGTCTAACTGTGGATGGGCCAAGCCACTTTCTGCTGATAGCTCTTTTTTGATCTTCAGAGATTGAATCCAGACCTTTTTGAACAATGGATGCTAACTCGGGAATATTTTTTCGTGTCGCAATATGAATGTATTTTTTTCCGAGAGGAGCTGTAGATTTAAAAGGTATAATCGTATTAATTCCTTTTGTCTCAAGGCTATAAATTAGTGATCCGTAGGTGTCATACAGTAGATCAGCTCGGTTTTCTAATACTGCATCGATCGATTCACTAAAGGTATCAACCAGGACAATTTCTATTTTAGGGAACTGTTTTTTTATAAACGCTATGTGTGCGTAACCTCGGGGAATAGCAACCCGTTTACCATCAAGATCCTGTAAGGTTTTTGCCTCAATATCGTCGCGAATAAAGAAGAAATCGTGTACTTCAAAATAGGGCTCTGAAAAACCTAGATATTGATCACGCTCTTTCGTGTAATAAACAGCACCCAGCAAATCAATCTTGTTGTCTTTAGTTCGTTGTAAATTGGTTGCCCAGGGGGAGATGCTGAATTCAAAATACAGGCCTGTGTTCTTTGAAATTAATTTCAGATAGTCATGGGCAATACCGCTGTATTGTCCATCTTTGTTGACAAAATTAAAGGGCATCCAGTCAGGGCTTCCACCTACAAGAATGACTGGATGCTGTTTTAGCCACTGCTGTTCTGTATCAGTAAGCAGGGCTTTTGAGGGCAGTGGTTCTGCGTTGATGGGATTACAAAATAGCCCAATGAGCATAAATAAGAGGGCGAAGAACTTGGCTTGTAGAGGTAGATGGGTGTACAAGGTGTGTTACCCGAGTTAGATTTACTGGCATCTATTTAATCTTGGCAATAGCAGAAAATTCATCAAGGTGCTCGATGAAGATAGCAACCAGGTCTGGGTCAAACTGAGTTCCATCATGATCCTTTATATAGCTAACAACCTGCTCAATATCCCATGCATCCTTGTATCGCCGGGAGTGCGTTAGCGCATCAAAGACATCAGCCAACGCAACGATTCTCCCATAAATATGGATTTCTGCTCCTTCTAGCCCGCGGGGATATCCCTTGCCATTCCATTTTTCATGGTGTTCATAAGCAATAATGGCGGCAGCCGTCATATATCTTCGGTCGGAACGACGTAACAGCTCATAAGCGTTACTGGTGTGTGCTTTCATCTGATTGAATTCATCTTCAGTGTAGCGACCAGGCTTGTGAAGAATCTCGGGAGGGACCGTCATTTTACCGATATCATGCATAGGGGATGCATGACGTATGGTATCCACATCATCCTCAGTGAGTGAGGGGTGGTAGTGTGCAAGAAGTGCAGATATTTCGGCAACTCGACGGATGTGTTGACCTGTTTCATCGGACGTTGACTCCATCAGTTCAGTCAGCATCCATATCATCTCTTTTTGGTTGTCCTCTAGCTCGGTTAGCAACCGTTTGTGTTCAAATTCAATTTTTGTGGTTAATGCAATATTGCTTTGCTGAAGTAATTTTTTTGCCCGATACAATTCAGTATGGGTATTTACTCTCGCCAGCAGCTCTTCCGAATGAAAAGGTTTAGTAACGTAATCAACAGCTCCCAGCGAAAAACCTCTGCTAACCGCATCAATATCAGATTTTGCGGTGAGAAAAATAATTGGAATCGATGCGGTCAGTGGGTTTTGTTTTACCGTTTGGCAGACATCAAAACCATCGATCCCTGGCATCATGATATCCAGTAAAATCAGATCCAGCTGTTTTGCATCCCGTTCAATGATCTGGAGAGCTTCCTCTCCTTGTGTTGCAAATGAAAAAGTATGACTATCTTCCTTAAGAATATTCATCGCTAGCTGAATATTTTCAGCAACATCATCAACGATTAGGATATGCATATATAGTCCCTTATAAACTGGATTTGAAGCATATAGCAAAATGAGTTTCGGTGTCCAACTGATGCTAATTAGTAGCGTCATAAATGCCTGTTAGAAATTATAGTAGACGCCATTTTAATTGTCATGGGCTCAAGAACGCGTGCACTTAAGTATTTATATACTAACCTGTCACGCGGCTTGATTTAGGAACAGAATCAGGCGATAAATTGCCTGTGCTGATTGAAGATCTGATTGCTGTTATGTTTGTGGCTCAATAACAGATTCACCATCTTTGATGACTACGATCTCGCCTTCACCAAGCGGTTGCCAGGGTTCATCAGAAAGCGGAACGCTAGCGAGCAGAGTAACGGTCTGTTCGCTGCTATCAACTGACAGACCGGGGATTTGGGTATTCGTTAACGCGGTTGCGGGGCAATTCCGTTGTAGGAGATGCAAGCCCGGTGCGTCAATTCGCCTGGTTTCTGGGTTAGTCCGACGGTGCGAATGGGCAAACAGATATTCGCCATCGGAGTAAAGAAAATTGGCGGGGCCGTACGCACGGATCTCTTTGGCCAGCTCGGTAATAATGGCGAAACGTTGCGTCAGTGATGGCGGCTCATGGCTGTCTAGCCAGATGGCCCCAAGGCGATCCATCAGGCAACAGAAAACCAGTTCAGAATCGGTATTGCCCAGGGGTAAAAAGCGGCTCGATTGAAACGACGGCAGGTTGAACAGCTCTGGCAAATCGCCGTTATGAGCAAACAGGTGCATACGGCCCCCAAGCTCCCGTGCGAAGGGCTGGGTGTTGGCCAGTGTTCGTTCGCCGCGGGTGACTCTGCGCAGATGCGCGATCACCATTGAGCTACTTGAATGATGGTTCGCGACAAATTTTACCCAATCACTATCTGCTGCAGCGAGGGGTTCTCGAATTCGCTGAATATCATGGCCATGATAATAGGCAATACCCCAGCCATCCCGGTGAGGGCCGCTATGACCACCGTGTTCCGCAAACCTCATTAATGACAGGTTTGTGGTAACGGGAAAACGGCTGGATATCGCAAGTAGCTCGCACATGTCGGAGTCCGTTAATAGGGTCGGTTAGTCGAATCTAATAACCCATCACTACAAGCTTGTCGGAGTACCGATTACTTGAAGAATTTCTATGCTATAAGAAGTGCTGGTAAAGGCCAACTTATAGCGGATAGAAAGGAGATCGAAGATGAGTGTAAAACAGGAACTTGAAGCTACAATCAGGCAGATGGTACAGCCTGGTAAAGGAATTCTCGCTGCCGATGAAAGCGCGCCCACTATCGCCAGCCGATTTGCACCCGTCGACGTTGAATCCACCGAGCAGAGTCGCTGCAACTATCGCTCGATGCTGTTTACCAGCCCTGGTATCGAGGATTACATCAGCGGAGTCATTCTATTTGAAGAGACTCTCGGTCAGAGCAGTATTGAAGGCAAACCTCTGCCAGAGCTGCTTGCGCAGCGCGGTATTGTGCCCGGCATTAAAGTTGATAAAGGAAAGGGGCCGCTGGCATTTTCGCCGGGTGATCTGATTACCTATGGTCTGGATGGCCTGGCAGAACGTCTGCAGCACTACAAAACCCAGGGTGCGCGTTTTGCCAAATGGCGAGAGGTTTATTCGATCAGCGAACATAACCCTTCTCCGCTTGGCATTGCCGCCAATGCTGAAATGCTGGCGCGTTATGCAACGGTATGTCAGGAGCAGGGCATTGTGCCCATTGTTGAACCGGAGGTATTGATCGATGGTGATCACAGTCTGGCGCGCTGCGCGGAAGTGACTGAAGCGGTGCAACAGGAGGTTTTTAATGCGCTGCATCGTCACCATGTTGCGCTCGAACATATTATTCTAAAACCCAATATGGTGCTGCCCGGCAAGGATCATTCGGTTAGAGCCAGTGCGGAAGAGATTGCTGCGGCAACCATGGCAGTATTTCTGCGAACGGTTCCCGCAGCCGTGCCGAGCATTAATTTTCTATCCGGCGGCATGAGCCCCGAGGAATCAACCGAAAACCTCAACGCGATGAACGCGGGATTCCCAAATGTTCCCTGGTTATTGTCATTTTCCTACGGCCGAGCATTGCAACAGCCGGTATTGCAGGCCTGGCAGGGCAAAGATGAAAATGCCATCGCTGCGCAACAATCTTTATTGAAGCGAGCAAGATTAAATGGTGCGGCCCAGCGCGGAGAGTATCAAAGCCGGATGGAAACTTCGGATTGAGTAGCGGCAGCTGTGAACTTTAAAAGCGTATTTAAAACAGGCACCGCATCATGAGCGCATCAAAAAATTATATCCGCTGGTTTAATGAAATTACTATTGAGGATGTGCCACTGGTTGGCGGCAAGAATGCCTCGCTGGGGGAGATGTACCAAAACCTCACTGCAGAGGGTGTACGTATCCCAAACGGCTTTGCAATTACCGCCGAGGCCTACTGTTATGTGCTTGAGAAAAATGATGCCTGGCAGCAATTACATGAACTGTTGGATGACCTTAACCCGGATAATATCAAAGAGTTACAACAGTATAGTAAGAAAGCACGCGATATCGTACATGGTTGCGAACTGCCGGAGGATTTGAGAGCCGCCATTCTGCAAAGCTATGAAAAGCTCAAGCAGGAATATGGCGATGATATTTCATTAGCTGTGCGCTCATCCGCTACCGCAGAGGATTCCCCGGAGGCATCCTTTGCAGGGCAAAACGACAGCTATCTCAATATCAGCAGCGAAGAGGCATTGCTGGATGCCTACAAACGCTGTTTGGCCTCAAACTTTACTGATCGTTCCATTCACTATAAATACGACCACAACTTCGATTATTTCAAAGTTGATCTTGCCGTGGTGGTAATGAAAATGGTGCGTAGTGACCTGGCTGCTAGCGGTGTGATGTTTTCGATGGATACGGAAACCGGCTTCAAGGATGTGGTATTTCTCAACGGCGCGCTGGGGCTGGGCGAGAACGTAGTGCAGGGTACCATTGAGCCCGATAGTTTTTATGTACACAAACCCACATTTACGGAGGGTTATCGAGCTGTTTTAAAACGTAGTTTGGGTAAAAAAGAACAAAAGATGGTGTTTGCCGAGCAGCTGAATACCGGCAATATCGCTGTGGAATACACCGAAAATATTGATACCAGCGAACAGGAGCGCGGACATTTTTGTATCTCCGATGAAGATATTCTGGTGCTGGCGGACTACGCCATCAAAATAGAAAACCATTATTCCCTACAGGCCAATACCTACAGACCTATGGATATGGAGTGGGCGAAGGATGGTATCGACGGGCAGCTTTATATCGTGCAGGCGCGGCCAGAGACAGTGGAGTCCCGTAAGGATGCCGCGATACATGAAATGTACCATCTTAAATCAAAAGGTAAGTTGCTTGTTGAGGGCAGGGCTGCTGGCACTAGAATTGGAGCCGGCAAGGTACGTATCGTAACTGACCTGAAACAGCTCAGGGATTTTCAGGCTGGCGATGTACTAGTAGCCGATATCACAAGCCCCGACTGGGAGCCGGTGATGAAAATTGCGGCGGCGATTGTTACTAACCGCGGTGGCCGTACCTGCCACGCAGCGATTATTTCACGGGAGCTTGGTATTCCCGCGATTGTGGGTACGGATAACGCGACCGAAATACTTAAGCAAGGCCAGCAGATCACCGTCAGTTGCGCAGAGGGTGAAACCGGCAAGGTCTACGATGGCCTACTTGATTTCGAAATTCATCGAACCGATCTAAGCCAGCTAGCAAGCCCCAAAACCAAAATCATGATGAACCTCGGAAATCCTGATATGGCCTTCAGCCTTGCATCCCTGCCAGTGGATGGTATTGGCCTGGCGCGTATGGAATTTATTATCAATGAATACATCAACGTGCATCCGATGGCGCTGGTTCATCCGGAAAAATTAGATACAGCAACACGAACTAAAATTGCCAGTATCAGTAGTGCTTATGTTAGCCCGACGGATTTCTTTATTAAAACCCTGTCAGAAGGCGTTGCGACTATCGCAGCGGCGGTCTATCCAAAATCCTGTGTCGTACGTATGAGCGACTTCAAAACCAATGAATACGCGACCCTGTTAGGCGGCGCCCATTTCGAGCAGCAAGAAGATAACCCGATGCTTGGTTTCCGCGGGGCATCCCGTTATACCCATCCAGCCTACGCCGAAGGTTTTGCTTTGGAGTGCCGGGCAATGAAGCGTGTACGTGAGGAGATGGGGCTGACCAACGTTAAGCTGATGATTCCTTTCTGTCGTCGCGTAGAAGAGGGTAAAAAAGTACTAGAAGCAATGGCAGGCCACGGACTGGTACGCGGGGAAAATGGCCTCGAGATCTACGTCATGTGTGAGATCCCCAATAACGTAATTCTGATTGATGACTTTGCCAAACTGTTCGATGGCTTTTCAATTGGTTCAAACGATTTGACCCAGTTAACCCTGGGGGTAGATCGAGATTCAGAAATCGTCGCGTTTGACTTTGATGAGCGTGATCCGGGAGTTAAAGAGATGATCCGGCTAGCTGTTGAAGGCGCTCATCGTAACGGCCGACACGCAGGTATCTGTGGGCAGGCTCCCTCGGACTATCCTGAAATGGCTGAATACCTGGTCGAGATTGGCATCGATTCGATCAGCCTTACGCCGGATACCGTGCTTAAAACTATCGAACACGTATTGGAGGTCGAGCAGCGCCTTAGTTAATCTTCTACAAAAACGGGCATATTGCCAGGCTGCTTTTTCTTACTGCCTGCGACAATTTGTCACTGTTGCTACAAAAACACATCAATATACTGACGCCCCTGTTTTTACGATAAAAAATCAGGGGAAATCAGTGCAGTTCAAAAAAAGTCAGTTAACCAGTATCGCCTTCATGATTGCCGTACCATTAACGAGTTATGCGGAAACAGAAACGGATACTAGCGCCCCTTATCAGCTCGAAACCATCAGCGTGATTTCAACCCGCGATGAACAACAGTCGCTGGGTGTAGCTGCCAGCATCGGTGTAAAAAGTGCCGATGAAATTGCGCTGGATTCGGTGATCTATCAGAAGGACCTATTGAACTCCATTGCGGGGGTCAGGATTACCCAGACTGGCTCAACTATCGGGCATATGACCAGCATACGAATGCCGTTAAACACCGGCCCTTACTACCTGTTTTTACAGGATGGCATTCCTGTGCAGTCATCCGGTTTCTTTAACCACAACGGCCTTGCCTATAGTAATTTCAGTTCAGCGGGTTCGGTAGAAGTCTTAAAAGGAGCTGGCACCGCTTTGTATGGTTCAGATTCGATTGCTGCAACCGTCAACGTAGTATCAAAAGATCCATCCCTTAACCCTGGCACTGCTATAACCGCTGATTTAGGCTCCGATGGGTTTTATAATCTGGGGATTAGCAGCGGTTTTGGCAGTGGGTTGGAGAGCGGCGAAAACTCTAGCTTTGGCATCCATTTTTCACACTCGGCCAGCGATGGTTGGCGTGACCATACAGCAAGCGAGCGTAATGAACTGAATGCTACCCATTTTTTTCGTCTTGATGGCCGCAATACCTTCAAAACGATATTTTCTGCAAACACCACAGAAGCGGAAATGTCAGGAAGTATCATTGGGCTGGATGCAATGGAGCAGGACCCTACCTCTGTAGGTGATATCCAGCCTGCACTGGATTCAGGATTGGAAATTGTCCGCAACTTTGATTTTGCACGAATCAGTACCGACTGGAGGCATGACCTTAATGATGAAACCCAGTTGAGTACAATTGTCTATTTCCGAAATAACAGGAATCGCTATACCGCAACCTGGGAAAATAACCTGCCGCACAACGACAGCAAGCAGCAAACACTGGGCATGTTATTTAAGGCCGATATCGATCTGGGTCGCACCCACTGGATTACCGGAATCGATATGGAAATCACCCGCTCAAACCTCTCCTATACACAGTTATTCGACTATGTGCCTAGTGGTTTTGGATCCCCCGTACCTGCCGGTGATATCTATGATTACGATGTGGATTATCTTGCAATAGCACCCTACATAAGAGCTGAACATCATTTTACCGACAAGCTACAGCTAATTGCTGGCCTGCGATATGACAACAATTCATATGATTACACCAACAACCTTGCCGACGGGCAGTACGCCGGTTCCACTTATTTTCGACCGGGTAATGATAACGATCCAAGCTTTAATCATTTGAGTCCAAAGCTAACACTCGCATACCGAATAGATCAGCAGCAAAACACCTATATTCGTTATGCGAATGGCTTTCGTATTCCACAGGCAAGCAGGCTTTATTCTCTTCGAACCAATAATGCTGCGTTTACTCTTGATCCAGAAGTATCCGACACGCTGGAGCTAGGCTACAAACGTGCCACCGAACAAGCGCAATTTGAAGCGGCCCTGTACCACATGCGTATTGATGACAGCATTGTCAGAAGAGAAAATACAGCGGGTGATCGCTATTATGTAAATGGCGGTGAAACAAGCCACGAAGGTATTGAGCTATCGCTATACAATATATTGACCAGCCAGTTTGCAACACGTATTGCCTACAGCTACTCACAGCATGAGTATATAAACGATGAAGTGTACGGAGACAACGAGCAGGCCGCTGCGCCCAACACAACAGCAAACCTGAGGCTGATCTTTACACCTACATATTTAACAGGTTTGGTGACCATGCTTGAAGCGGAATATGTCAGTAAATACTGGCTCGATGATGACAATACAAGAACCTATGAAGGCTATGCGATTTACCATTTAAAGGCTAATTACAAAGCCAGTAAGCAATTAACCTTCTCCGCAAAATTAGTGAATCTTCTTGATGATATTTATGCAGAAAACGCACGTTATAGTTACGGCAAAGAAAAATACACGCCTGGTGCACCCAGACAATTTTTTGCCGGGGTTCAATACAGTTTCAATTAGAAGCTGCTAACGCCCATGATGAAACCACTGTTGAATACCTGTGCCGCGCTTTTGCTAGTGAGTATTGCACTAGTGACTACGGCACAGGCCAAAATGGCCCATGGCAATCACAAAGGCTCAAATAAAAGTCTGCTGGCTGAATGTCTAAAACCAGCAGCTTTACCCTCTCCAAATTGCGGACGAGTGCCTACTGCTGTTTTTGGCCCTAAAGGAAAACTGTATGTGGTTTTTAGTCAGCATGGCCATATTTACCTGACCACATCTGACGACAAGGGTAAAACTTTTCAGTCATCAATAGTCGTCAACCGGAAACCTGAACGGATCTATGACGATGGTGAAAACCGCCCTAAAATTGTATTGGGAAAGTCCGGTGAAATTTATGTTTCATGGACCCATAAAACACCGGGTCGGTACTCCGGTGATGTACGTTTTTCTCGTTCACTGGATGGTGGTATAACCTTTAATACGCCCATTACCGTTAACAGCGATCGGGCCATTATCAGCCACCGGTTTGAGAGCATGTCGCTGGATGAAAAAGGTCGGGTTTATTTAATCTGGATCGATAAAAGAGACAAAATTAAAGCAAAAGAAAATCAACAAAAATACGCTGGCGTTTCACTTTATTACGCCGTGTCAGATAATTCAGGGGAGAGTTTTAGGCCTAACCAAAAACTGGTTGATCATAGCTGTGAATGTTGTCGCATAGCGGTTGATCAGGACAGCGCGGGCAGGGTGGTTGCGCTTTGGCGACATGTGTATCCGGATAATATACGTGATCATGCGATCGCTTATGTGAGTCCGGAAAATTCCCCGATTCAGGGTATGCCAATTCGCGCAACCGATGATGCATGGCAGATTGACGGCTGCCCACACCACGGCCCCGACCTCTCGATTGATTCAGAAAATCGCGCGCATCTGGCCTGGTTTACCCAGGGAGAAAAAAATAAAGGTTTAATGTACGGGCGTTTTGATTTTAAAAACGAGAAAACCAGCCTGGTTCACTCGATAGATAATTCACCCTCAGCCTCGCGTCCACAGGTACAGGTGATGGGTGATCGTATCTACTTAATGTGGAAGAAGCTAAATGGCGAACAGATAGACCTGCTTATTAGTCGCTCTTCCGACGAAGGGAAAAACTGGTCCAAACCAGAAATGATCGCTACAACAAAAAATGGTTCCGACCATCCCGATTGGCTCGTACATGATGACGAGCTGTATGCCTCCTGGCATACTCAATCCGAAGGTTTAAGGTTGATTTCGGTAACTGAATGATAAAAAAATCAGTTATCGCGCTGACACTGTTAGTTGTTTGCAGCACATCATTTGCTGAAAACACACTAAAGCCATTTTACTCTGGCAGCCTGGCTCAAATTGAAAAAGCACGAAAAGGGCAAGCTTTTGTAGTTGTGCTCTGGTCCATTGATTGCCCACCTTGTTTGAAGGAACTTGCACTGCTGCAGCAGCTCAAAGACCAGTTTTCAGAAGTTGGATTGGTTCTAATTGCGGCAGACAATGCAGAATATACCGACTCTGCTCAGGCACTTTTAACGGAGTTTAAGCTAGAAAAAATGGACAACTGGATCTTCGCTGATTCCACTCCAGAACGCCTTCGATACAGTATCGACCCCGCCTGGTATGGCGAATTACCACGAGCCTATTTTTACGATAAATCCCACCAACGCTTTTCCCACAGCGGAAGCCTGAAAAAAGCACAGCTGCAGAAATGGCTATTAGCCACTCAATAATGCCATGCCTACTGCTGTCTGCTTAAATGGGATCACTCCGCCCAATTAAGGCGGATATCCCACGGTACGGTATTCTCTTCGGGTAAAACCGGCGTTTTATTATCTACGCTCTTATAAACGTTTTTTGATACTCCAAGATTGGCATCTCTGCCGTGGATAAAATCCTGATCCTTTACAATGGTCATATAAGCTTTGTTCAAATCCAGCGCGCGACGAACTCCGGGCGTGATCAGGTCATATACATCCTTTGCCTGAGTAAGTGCATCATCGTTTAATGTGCCGTCATCATTAAAAAAACGTTGTAGGATTTCGGGGTTTTCTCTGAACTCATTTCCACCACCCACCGTTCTCAGGTAGTGTTTGATTTCGCCCTCTGCGGAACCGTTTACCGTTGGTGCATCTTTCATCCCTTTCAGGCTAATATATTTCCATCCTTCGGCACCTGTGACTTTTCGCGGAAACGCGAAGGTATCATCAATGGTGGTACCAATGGTCGAGTGGCAGCCCATGCAGAACAGATGCTCCTCTTCACTCTGTTTTCGTAGATGACCATCCTCCGCTTCGATAAAGCCCTGAACCATCCAGCCAAACGTATTGTCGGTTCCTTTGTCTCCCCGGTGAGTATATTTTGGTAGCAGCTCATCAATTTTTTCCTGACGCTCTTTACCGTACCTGGATATCAATTCGTTAGATGGAAGGAATTTGAATTTTTCCATATAACGTACCTCTTTCATGCGTGCTGGAATGGTGATCTCTCCATCGGATTTGATTCCCACATAACGTACCGTATGCAGAAATTGCGTACCGAAGGGATAGAGCATCTGTGTAACTTCAATTGGTGTGGCATTACCTACAAAAAAATCCTGTTGGGCGATCTGTTCCACAACATTCATGATTCCATCGCCGTTTAGATCTGCACAAACCTTGTTTTCATCTATCGGCGGCGTACTGATGCTATCGAGTTTTTTTATACTGGCTTCAAGTATTGAAAGGTTGGCTAGATAGGTGTCCTTTGAAAGTATTTTGGCATCGCAGGCAGAGGTTCGGAATGGTTCCGGTAGCCGGATCATCACATCGTCGGTTGAGCCATTGGTGGGCCAAAAGGTGCTGGGTAGTGGTTTGTAGTTAAATGCGACCCAGCCACTACCATCCAGCGCGAAACCATGTTCGTCAAAAGCAGCTGCGCCCTGTTGCAAGTTCTCAATTTCAGGGATGGGGCCTTGCCAGTCAATGGAGGATTTAAGTTGCGCTATTAGCGGGCTGTAGTTATCGGTATAGATGTAATCGATCACCTGTTGATCGGCAATCTGTGCCATTGCATCAGTACGGTCTTCAAACAGGTTCTGCCAATGATTTTTGGTACCAAGATCAGAGAAGGCGTATTCACGTTGCAGGCCACCATCGTTCATCTGGTTTGGGCGGCTTTTATACGGATAAGTTTGGTGGCAGGTCATACAGGGATTGTTTTCCCCTTCATGTTTGGTGTAACACTGCGGTGGAATAACCGCCTCTGGATTATTGGTTGTTCCGGATTCTTCAGGTCTGAGATTACCTGGTAAACCTTCTGGATTATTCTCGGGGAAAACCAAACTGTTTAGGATGTTGAGTTCAGATTGGGTCGCATCGGTCTCAATGTTTGTATCATCGCTGTCGCTCTGACAGCCGAACAGGAAAAAAGTATTTAGAATGAATATTCCGGCTAAGATTTTTTTCATTAGAGATTCGCTGGGTTATTTCTATCTGTGTTTACAATGAGAAAAGCGGCAAGACCTATGCCTTGCCGCTTTATCGAGAACTTCCTTTTTTTAGAAAGGTTTACAGCGCTGGATCTTCGAACAACCAAACAACGTTGTTCTCATGCTTGCCAGTATCTTCGCCAATCAATACTCGCCCATCATCAAGAATCACCAGGTTATCGGGGTTGGAGATATTGTTGATATTGCACTGGTTAACCGTTCGATCACCGTAGTAGGGCCCACCAACAATCGCTGGAACCATGGCGTTCACATCAACCAATCCGTTCGCGTTTTTGGCTAATTTCATACGGTAAACAACACCACATTTCCCATGGGTTCCATCCAGCTGGATGTCACCCTCGCCATCGGACATGGTTTTATCGAAGCTCGACATTGCCATGTACATATACGCTTGTGCGCCATCCGCAGCACCGGTATTCCACCAGGTGTTGGCCAAACCGAAGTTGATGTTAACCCCTTCCATTTTTCGGAATTCACCCGTCGCGCCCAGCGCTACAGCCGCTTTGCGAGACTCAAGAAAAGCAGGGCGGTCATCGGTAAAGGTTGTGGTGGCTACGTTGCCGTCACCATCGATATCAGTATCGGTTTTTGCTTCTGCCCAATCGTTGATCTGCTGATCTGTAATTTGCTTGGCATCGGCAAAGGTGCCGTCGTACTCGGCGATTGCAGCTTCAATGCTGGCTTCTGTTCCGTGTGCCAGTTCAACCCACTGAATACCAAGAGTCGCTTCGGCTGGGTCAGAAACCCCATTGGCCTGGGCGATTTTTGCAGCGTACAAGGTACCTGCGCTCATATCATCTGCGACGTCCGCCACAAATTTGAAGAAGACTACACCGGTTCCATCGTCACTCAGGAATACAGTACGTCGATCAGGCATGACCACTGCATTCTCATGTGAAAACCGCCCCATCGCTTCCAGCTTGTTGAACTCTACATTCGACTCATCCGCAGTATCGACGGTACCGTTGATGCCAACTTCAACGATATAGCCGTAGTCATAGGGGTTGCCCCAGTTGCCGCTCCGGTCGAGTGGATAGCCCTTGTATTCTGCAATCGCTTCGGCATTGCTGAAATAGCTGTAATCTGGGTCGAACCAGTCGGCTGTGTTGTCAAAGTACAACTCTTCTGCGGATAACGGCGTGCCCCATGGGCTGAGTGTGCCGAAACAGTTAACCCAGGTGCCGTCTACTGACGAGAAATCCAGCATGCCTTCGGCGGTGACTGTACTGTAATCTGAGGAGATGTTGATGCGACTCATGCTACCCGGGCGGTCTTCCCAGTTGCTGTAGAGATAGTAACCACCACTACCGTCTGGAACCGCAGCGTTAAAATCCGGATCGTTTGAGTTTTTGATAAGTGTTGTGCCATCGCCAGCTAGAATATCACCCATCGTATTGCCGTCAGCCAGCGCATCGGCCTGTTGAACCAGAATCTTGTATTGACCAACCGCTGTCATTACCACTTCTTTATCGGCCGTAGTTATCGGCATCTCCATCGCGGCAATATCACCGAGTGTATTGAAGTTTTTACCCGTGATTACACCAACGGTTCCTTTGTCGAAGGTCTTTCCATCGTTATCAGCAGTAGCGTTGCTATCGCTTGGGTGCTGGACATTAAGGAATAGGGCACCATCCGTATTAAGAAAAAGTCCGGTGAACTCAGCGCCAACTGGAGCCGTAGCGAGTCGTTTTAAACCCACAGGAATATAGTTAGTAATGCCATTCGTGCCATTGGTGCCGGCGGCACCTGCAGCGCCATCTGTACCGTTGCTGCCGTCATCAGCACATCCGCCCAGCAATAGAGCGGAGCCAAGTAAAACTGTACCGAACGGTAAAATTATAGATTTTTGTTTCAAAGATGAAATCACAGTGTTCTCCACTATTACGCTAAATAAAGTAGTTTGGCCCGTCACCTGCAAGTCAATACAAAACCGTGCAAACCAGGCTGGTACAAAATTTAGAGGAGATATATTTCAAACAAACTAACGATTTGTGACGATTCGCTTAAGGCCAAAAAATATTGCTTCTTTCAGTGAGAAGAAATATTTGTTAAATAAGGAATGGCGCCTATTAAATTTAGTGCAGCGCCTGAAGTGATTTGAGGGTTGGGGATTGGATTGTGCTAGATGAGTTGGCGGAAGTAGCACGCCAAACGCGATGGTAAGTACCAGTATCCCTGGAATATTGATAAATATCCCGGTGTTAACAAGCTGCATAATCCTGATTCACCGACTGCTATATCCACATACAATTAAATACACTATACAAATTGCATGCACACAAACTATTCCACTTTAATTACCAGCTAAGCCAACGCAGTACAAAAGCATTTTCTCGGCGTACAAATACACGCCTTATTTCATCACCAATAATAATAGCCAGCGCGAAAGGAATACTTAATGCAAAGTGCCAAATCTCAAGTGGCGCTGTGCCAAAAAAGGTATTGAAGGCCGGTATATAACTAATGGCCGCGAGTAATACTAATTCCGTCGCAATGCCCATCCACACCAGTT
>JAHRWD010000058.1 GCA_019090315.1 Pseudomonadales bacterium | reverse complement strand
TGCATACCTCGATTGGAGATTTATCTCCGGCAGAATTTGAGGCACAATCAGGACTTAACGAATGAGTGTGTGCAAAAACGGGTTAGGTTCCTACCATGCCCCATCGGTGATGGGCGCCACGTCAACCGGTAGCTCCGTGCCACCTGACGAAGCGCTATCACTATTGCCACTATCGCATCCAGCCAGAGAGGCAAGAATTAAAAAGCAGGAGATCAATGCTCTCATAATATGAACCACTTGAACCTTACTCAGTATCGAATGAACGGATATACAACAAAACCGTTCAAATTCAAACTTCAGAATTGAGCGAGTGAGTTAATCATCCCTTGATTCCGCTGAACTACTTGCACGCCGCCACGCATTGGCACGTGAAGCGCTAACCGGTTTTGCCTTTTTCCCTTGCAGTCGTTTCAGCTCCTGTTTCTCTTTAGGTGCAGGCTTATAGATTTTTCTGGGTGGCTTTAGCCCAACCGCGCGATACAAGGATTTTACCTCGGTAAGATCTAGGTCCTTCCATTGACCTGTACGCAAATCCGAACCCAGAAACTGATTGCCAAACCGCACCCGTTTTAACCGGCTAACCTCTAGCCCCTGAGATTCCCAGAGTCGTCTGACTGCACGATTCCGTCCTTCCTTTAGCACTACATGGAACCAGTTATTTATACCTTCACCACCGGCAAACTGGACATCGGTAAAGCGTGCTATGCCATCCTCTAGCTCGACGCCATCAACCATTGCTTTCACCATATCCGGCTCAACATTGCCAAACACACGCACCGCATATTCCCGCTCAACCTCCGAGGAGGGGTGCATAAGGGTATTAGCCAATTCGCCGTCATTGGTGAGTATCAATAACCCACTGGTGGCGATATCAAGGCGGCCAACGGAGATCAGTTGGCGACCTTTTCCCGATGGCATACGGTCAAAAATAGTTTTCCGGCCTTCCGGGTCAGAACGGGTACAGACCTCCCCGATGGGTTTGTTGTACATAATCACCCGTGGAGCCAAGGCCTGTTCTGGCTGTGCTTGCACAACCTTGCCATCCACCCTGATCTCTTCCTGACCAGTAACCGGTTCTCCCACTGCAGCGGGCTTACCATTAACAGTTATACGGCCCTCTTTCACCAATCCTTCTATATAACGACGCGAACCAACACCTTGTTGGGACAGATATTTCTGGATACGTTCAGCCATGTTCGGAGTCTCTATTGTCTAAGGAAGCGAACTCGGATTCTTCGCTTTCTACGGGGTTGTCTATGGGCAACTCTTCTGAATCGTCTGTAGAGTCTTCGCTGGGAAGGCTTTCCAGATCCAGTTTGAGGTTCTCGTCACTCATCTCGCGTATCTCTGCAAGAGTCGGCAATTGGTCGAGGCTCAGCAAATTAAAATAATCGAGGAATTTATGGGTAGTGGCATAAATGGCCGGACGACCAGGTACATCGCGATGCCCAACCACACGAACCCATTCTCGTTCAAGCAGGGTTTTCATAATGGATGTACTCACCGCCACACCCCGCACCTGCTCGATTTCACCACGGGTTATCGGTTGCTGATAGGCGATCAGGGCGAGGGTTTCCAACAGCGCTCGGCTGTACCGCTGGGGTTTTTCTTCCCACAGCCGCGATATCCAGGGTGATAATTCCTGCCTGATTTGAAAACGATAGCCGCTGGCAACCTCTACCAGCTCAAAACCGCGTTCAGCACAATCCTGTTCAATCCCGGTAAGTGCATCCTTTACCTCCGCTTTAGAGGGCCGTTCATCTATATGAAACAGAGATAAAAAATGGTCAATACCCACCGGCTTTCCAGCGGCAAGCAGCACGGCTTCAATAATTTTTTTTAGTTGTTCAATATCCATTAATTTACGCTTGGTATTTTCTATTTAAACCTGGTGTTGAAGCTGTTTTACAACAGCTCTGTTACTGCTATTAGAAAAGTGATGATTGCTCGGCGGCATCGGTTTCTACTGATTCCGGCGCTAATGACTCCAGTGCCAAACCGGCACCTGAACGCGCTTTTACGTGGATGTGGCCATCGTCCTCGGTTTGTACAATCTCAACCAGGGATTCTTTAATTAGCTCCAGCAATGCAAGGAAGCTCACCACTACGCCCAGACGACCTTCTTCTATTGTAAAGAGTGACACAAAGGGCAAAAACCCGCCTTCAATGTCACTTAATTTGACAAGAATATGGGTCATTCTTTCTCGGGTTGAGAGTGGCTCCAGTTGAATATGGTGATGCGCAAACTTATCGGCACGGGCGATCACATCCGCCAACGCCAACAATACCTCCCGCAGATCAACCTCAGGTACCGGTTTCTCGATATCCATCTCGGGAACTTCGGCTGATACGGTAAAAATATCACGTGAAATTCGCGGCAGTTCATCAAGATCTTCAGCGGCTTGCTTGAAGCGCTCATACTCCTGCAAGCGCCTCACTAGCTCGGCGCGAGGATCTTCCTCATCCTCTACTTCATGTTCCCGAGGAATCAGCATGCGGGATTTGATCTCCGCCAACATAGCCGCCATCACCAGATATTCACCCGCCAGATCAAAGCGAAAATCCTGCATCACACTGATATATTTCATATATTGCGCGGTAATATCGGCGACCGGGATATTTAAAATATCGAGGTTTTTACGTCGAATCAGATACAGCAGAAGGTCCAACGGGCCTTCAAATGTATCGAGAATGACTTCCAGCGCATCCGGTGGGATGTATAGATCATCGGGAACTTTGGCCAACAGCTCAGCCTGAACCGCGGAACCCGCTGCATCCACTGCATCCAGGACCAGCGCTGGATCAGCGCCCTCAAGCTGCATATTGCCCTGTTCAGGAGACACAGTTAACGGTAGAGCAGGCCCATAGCCTGTCGTACTTCCTGCATCGTTAGTTTGGCCGCATCCCGTGCCACCTCAGAACCTTCAATAATGATATTTTTTACCAGCTCCGGCTCGGACTCATAGTCCTCTGCCCGTTCCCGTATCGGTGCCAGCTCTTTTTGAATCACCTCAACAATCGGCCGCTTGCAGTCCACACAACCTATACCTGCTGAGCGGCAACCCTCCTGAACCCACTCCTGGGTGGATGCATCGGAGTAGATTTCATGCATCTGCCAAACCGGGCATTTGTCCGGATCACCGGGATCGGTACGGCGGCCCCGGGAGGGATCGGTCATCATTTTTAATACTTTGGTTTCAATCACATCCGCCTTGTCACGAATATCGATCACGTTATTGTATGATTTCGACATCTTGCGGCCATCTAGCCCGGGCATTTTAGAGGCGGGGGTAAGCAGCGCCTGGGGTTCAGCAAGGATAATTCGACCGCCACCTTCCAGATAGCCAAACAACCGTTCTTTATCGCCTACCGAGATGTTTTGTTGGCTCTTGAGCAGTGCCTGGGCCTTTTCCAGCGCTTCCTGATCACCGTTTTCCAGGTAGGCTTTTCGCAACTGGTTGTACAATTTGGCGGATTTTTTTCCCATCTTTTTTACGGCAGCCTGGGAGTTTTCTTCAAACCCTGGTTCACGCCCGTAAAGATGATTAAAACGCCTGGCGACCTCGCGGGTAATTTCTACATGTGCGACCTGATCAGCTCCAACCGGTACACCACCTGCTTTGTAGATCAGGATATCTGCGCTCTGCAGCAACGGGTAACCCAAAAAACCGTAGGTAGCGAGATCTTTTTCCTTGAGCTGCTCCTGCTGATCCTTGTAGCTCGGCACACGCTCTAACCAGGAAAGCGGTGTGATCATCGAAAGCAGCATATGCAGCTCTGCATGCTCGGGCACGTAGGACTGGATAAACATGGTGGATGATTTGGGATCAACTCCCGCTGCCAACCAGTCGACAATCATCTCCCAGACATTGGCTTCAATTACTTCTGGCGAATCATAGTGGGTCGTCAGCGCATGCCAGTCCGCAACAAAGAAAAAGCACTGGTACTCATGTTGTAGTTTCACCCAATTTTCCAGTACACCATGGTAGTGACCAAGGTGAAGGCGGCCCGTGGGCCTCATGCCGGAAAGTACTCGTTGCTGCGGGTCAATAGTATTCAAAATGGGTTTCCAAAAAATTAGGGCGTTTTAACTGGATCTAACATTAATCCAATGATGTAAAGTTTGAAGGGTCGCCCTTCCCTTCTCGCAGTAGAACCGGTACGTCATCCACCATGTCGATCACGGTAGTTAACTCCATTCCGCAATATCCACCGTCGATCACCAGATCAACCTGTTTTTCAAGCATCTGCCTGATTTCGTAGGGGTCAATCATCGGAAATTCATCACCGGGTAAAATCAGACTGGAGCTTAACATCGGCTCCCCAAGCTCCGCCAATAACGCCTGGGCTACAGGGTGTTCGGGGATCCGCAGGCCAATGGTTTTACGCTTTGCATGCAGAAAACGCTTAGGCACCTCTTTAGTGCCTTGCAGTATAAACGTGTACGCACCCGGAGTATGGTTTTTAAGCACTCGATAGGCAGTATTATCAACCTTTGCATAGGTTGAAATATCCGAAAGGTCACGACATACCAGGGTGAAGTTGTGATCCTTGTCGAGATCCCGAATCATCCGCATCCGGGCAACCGCATCCTTATTGCCCAACATACAGCCAAGTGCATAGGCCGAATCTGTCGGATAAACGATTACCCCGCCACTACGAACAATTTCGACAACCTGTCGAATTAATCGCGCCTGGGGGTTTTCCTGATGTATTTGAAAAAATTGACTCATAACGTATTCAATCTACTGCTCTATTTTTTACTGCTCTGTATTTTACCGTTCAATCTGTTCAGATATCAGATCAGACCCACTCAGACCACACAGCCTTGCAGCCAACCGGCAGTTCAATTGCTCGACCCAGCTCCCCGCCGCCGGCACCATGGTAGTCACTGCCACCTGAAGCCAGCATTTGATAATCGATCGCCAGCTTCTCAACACGCCGACGGATATCCGCCTGTACCTGATCGTTTGTGATCAGTTCAATTGCATCGCCCCCCGCATCTTTAAATACACGAGCGAGTTTACGGATCTGTTTCCATTTCATTTTTTTATTCTGGGTCGGGTGTGCCAATACCGCAGTTCCACCGGCCTGGTGAATCCAGTCAATGACGGTGGGCATTGAAGCCCAGCCATCGGATAGATCACCCATTTTTCCCGCCCCCAAATAACGTTTGAAGGCAGTATTCATATCCGGGACGATCCCCTGCTCCACCATAAAACGAGCAAAATGCGGTCGCCCTGGTGGGGCGTTATTGCTATACCGCAATGCACCCTGTTCCGCGTCTTCAATACCCTGATCAGCCAGCCATTGGGCAATTTTTTTACCCCGAAGCCAACGTTTCGCCTGTTGTGAAGCCACCCCTTCGACAATCGCCGAGTGATTCGGATCGAAATTCAGCCCTACAATATGAACGCTATACGCCAGCCAAAAACTGGAAAACTCGATACCGCTAATCAATCGCAGGCTAGCCTGCTCTGCCGCTTCGATCGCCGCATGATATCCGGTTAATGTATCGTGATCCGTTATCGCTAACAGCTGCACACCATCGTCCACAGCTTTACGCACCAGATCAACCGGATCTAGCTGACCATCTGAGGAGGTGGTGTGAGTATGTAAATCAACTTTCATGGTGTATTATAAAACGGTCAATTATTACAAAATACGTCATAATTAGAAACAGCATCCCTTACTTACTCAGCACAAAAACAGGAAATCGTGTTTAAAAATCAGAGCTGAAAAACCAGACAACCCACAGACACCTGCCCTCCTGGCCCAATCACTTTCTGCAGTCACTAACCCTATGAAGCAATTGTTCGACTTTATTCCTTTAATCGTTTTTTTCAGCGCGTACAAAATGTACGACATCTACGTAGGTACCGCGGTATTGATTATCGTTACTGTAGTCCAGTACGGACTCACGTTGCTGATTAGCAAAAGACTGGAAAAGGCCCAGTGGGTCACAGTTATCGCAGTACTACTATTCGGCGGTGTTACGCTGGCACTTCGTGATGAAACCTTTCTGAAATGGAAAGCGCCTATCGTAAACTGGTTGTTTGCGTCTGTATTTCTGGCCAGCCAATTCATTGGCGACAAATCACTGGTTGAGCGGGTTATGGGTGGATCAATCGATCTACCTCAACAAATATGGACCCGGCTCAATATCAGCTGGGTGCTGTTTTTTCTTATTACCGGTTCGGCAAACTACTACGTCGCCTTTAATCACCATGAATACTGGGTCGATTTCAAAGTGTTCGGTAGCCTTGGAATCACGCTTATATTTATGATATTCCAGACCATCTATCTTTTCCGGCATATCAAACCTGAACCGCAGGACGACCTCCAGGAATCCTGAGCCAGGCTCGACTTACATCTATCCATAAGAGAGTATTATGCTGTACGCAATAATTGGAGCCGACAACGAAAACAGCCTGGACAAGCGCATGGCGGCCCGCCCTGCGCACCTTGAACGACTAGAGGCGCTAAAAAGCCAGGGGCGGCTTGTTCTGGCGGGGCCTTTTCCAGCAATAGACAGCGTTAATCCAGAGGGCGCCGGTTTCACCGGAAGCCTGATTGTTGCAGAATTTGACTCACTCACAGATGCGCAATCCTGGGCTGCGGGAGACCCCTACAATGATGCGGGCGTATACCGCGAGACGTCGGTAAAACCCTTCAAGCATGTTTTACCCTAAGACAAACGATAAAATCACCATTCAATTAGTTATCAGGCTTATATAGATGAACAGAACAATCCCATCCATTCTAATCGCTTTTTTAACCGTGCTTTATGCCATAAACAGCTTCGCGGAAGACCGATATGTTACTGATCTACTCAAGCTTAACCTGCGCACCGGTGCAAGCTCCCAACATAAAATAATCAATCAGCTGCGCAGTGGAGATAAGGTCGAAATACTGGCTACCGATAGCGGTGGTGAATTTGCTCGTGTTCGTACTTCAAAAGGCCAGGAGGGCTGGACTCTTATAGGCTATCTACAAAAAAAACCCACCGCGAAGGTTCTACTCGCATCAACCAGCCAAAAGCTTCAAATTGCACAGAAAAAGCTACAGACCACAAGTACATCTAACCAGCAACTTACAACCGAAAACAAGAAATTGTTGACCGAAAACAAGGCGTTGTTCAGTGAAAATGAAATATTGACGGAGGAATACACCCAGCTTAAGTCCCTGTCCGGCAATGCCGTTAATATCAGCAGAAAAAACCGTGAACTACTTGAACAAAACAATCTGCAAAAAAATGAGCTTGAGATGCAATCTACGGAAGTCAGCAGGTTGCAAGAACGGATCAGTAGCGATCAATTTTATATGGGCGCGGGTGCGATACTGATAGGGCTTATTCTTGGGCTTGTACTACCACACGTGCGTCCGCGGCAGAAAAGTGCTGAGTGGGCGTAACGATACCCTCTCCGCATTAAAACCGAACCGGGAACCCAGGATTTAAATGGCTAGTCAGAAACGAGAGCCGTTTTAGCTCGAACTTCAAGCAGCTCCAGATCAAAAACAAGAGCAGCGTTCGCCGGCATGCTGTTCAGTGGCGGCTGACTACCAAAGGTTAATTCAGGCCCAGCGTACAGCATCCAGCGAGATCCAATTGGCATCAGCATCAGTGCTTCCTTCCATGCTGGGATCAACTCTGCCACAGGAACCCAAACCCCGGCCGGTGTAGCACTGCTGTCGGAAATAAAAGTACCATCGGCCAGTTTAGTCTGGTAACGAATACGCACCCAATCCGATTCATCCACCAACTCGCCCTGCCCCGTCACCATGACCCGGTACTGCAACCCCGAGGTAGTTACGGCAATTGATTCACTCGCCATGTTTGCACGCAAAAACTGCTGTGCTTTTTCCAGGTTTTCACTTTCCAGCTGCGTCTTCTGCAACTGCTTCCATTCAAAATAACGATCATAAGCCTGAAGTAACTGCTCTTCACTATATCGACCAGGCAGCTCCGATCTGGCATCAAGAAGGCCCTGCCAGAGTGAGTCATAATCCAGTTCGTCAATACCCTGTTCGGTAAGGTTTTTACCTAGTTTATAACCAATAAAGTAGCTTACCTGTTCGCTATCAGAAACGGCATCATCACTCACACTCGATGCATCAGAGCCCGAAGAAAAGGTTGCCGCTGGCTCAGCCATAGCAAACAGTGGCAGGCAGATCAGGAAGCACAACAGGTATCGATATCGACGCATATCAACTCTCAAATAAACAAATTTCGCGGAGAGTATCAGCTTAGTCGTTATATGCAAAGCAACCAGATCCTCGGATAATTTGTTGGAATCCCATCGACAGGGAGATCAGCACCAGCAAAACAGCCCTTCAACCGAGAAACAGCAGCCAAAACACCTCCCCCAAAAAAACATTTTGCAGAGTTCTTAATTACTGCAACAAATTCAACACAAAACTTCAATTAATCTGCAACCTGTTGAATTTTTTACAGTTTAATACAAATGAAACATTTCCCACAGAATCTGTGGATAACTCTTTGGATATCTCACGTATTGGCGTGTGAAACCCCTATGAAACCTAGCCCTACATCAAATTGATCAAAAATCACCCAGCAATACAAAATAACCTTACTTATCAAATAGTTATAGCCTGTCAAGCATTTGAAAGCCCTGTTTTTATACATTTTTTTTATCGGCATATGTCATTTTTAAACCTATGTGCATAAACACAGTTCCAATCATCTATTTTTTGAACATTCAAGGGTTTTTTACCTTATTTAGAAAGTTTCACTAATTCTCTTCGAGACGCCATTAATACGGGCTTACCGACATTTTTTTTATGATAAAGTGGGCCATGCCTTCCCCAAATCACCCCCCAACCGCACTTAGCACGTCTGCCAAATCACGCAAAGCCAAAACAGTCACCGCTTACGGTTTTGTGCTCAATGTTGTACTGGCGATCGTCAAAATTACCGCTGGGCTTGTCTCTGGCTCTTATGCACTACTGATCGACGGATTTCATTCCCTTTCTGATCTGGCTACAGACATCATGGTTTACGTACTGAGCCATATCGCCCACGAAGAGGCGGATGCTGAACACCCGTACGGTCATGGCCGATTTGAAAATTTTGGCACACTCATGCTGGGCAGCTTTCTAATCGCTGTTGCGGGGGGTATTGGCTATTCTGGGGTAGAGCGACTTATAGCCGGTACTCACCAACCTATATTGGGTACAGCTGCGCTGGCGGTTGCTGCTTTCTCAATTCTTCTCAATGAATGGATCTATCGCTTTACCCTGAAAACCGGAAAAGAGATCAATTCTGAACTATTGATTGCTAACGCCTGGCACAGCCGCAGCGACTCACTGTCCTCAGTAGTGGTAGTTATTGGCATCATCGGCACCATGGCTGGAGTTTTCTGGCTAGATACCGCTGCAGCAATCCTGGTCGCCGGCATGATTGGACATATGGGGTTTTCGCTAGCCTGGTCCAACGCCAAACAGTTGGTAGACACCGCTCTGCCAGTAGAGGAGGTGGATAAGATAAGTGCAGCCATTCTACAAATTGAGGGAATCCGGAGTATTCATAGCTTGCGGACACGAAAAAGTGGTTCTATGGTTTTTGTAGATCTGCACATCGAGGTGGATTCACGAGCAAGTGTTTCGGAAGGTCACCAGATCGGCCAGTGGGTAACGCTAAAGTTATTGCGAGAGTTTCCATCAATAGAAGATGTGACATTCCATATCGACTCCGGAGAAGATTTCCATATTGAACGCCCCCTTGAAGAGGTTAGTTTGCAACCTTTAAGAAACAAGCTTCAGCAACAGCTGACCGATGCCTGGTCATCTATTGAAGCAGCGCAACAGATTCATGAGATACGACTGAATTACCTGACTACAGGTCTGTTTGCCGAGGTCCACCTGCCACTATCCGCCCAATCAGTAGAAAATATCGAAGAGCAATTAATCCAGGCGATTGATGAACAGCATCTAAATATCCGGCTTCACTTTTGGTACGGTGATCCTGTCGAGCAAGAGAAAACAGTCGCAGCCCACGATACTGTTATTCCGTAACAAAAATAGATCCGGCGTTAATTGCAAGATTCCAGGCAATCAAACTGCTTAGTGGTTGACGTAAACCCTTCCTCTACGTATGATCTCGTCCTCCCAAATAGGGGAGAAATCGGGGTATAGCGCAGTCTGGTAGCGCGCCT
>JAHRWD010000057.1 GCA_019090315.1 Pseudomonadales bacterium | reverse complement strand
ATGATGTTGCAACAAGATACACCTGATGATTTTGTGATTGCCACGGGAAAACAAATTTCAGTTCGCGAGTTTGTTCGGCTTTCTGCCGCAGAATTGGGTGTTGAATTGGTGTTTAGTGGTGAAGGGCTGGATGAAATTGGAACGGTAAAAGCGATTACAGGTGATGCACTTCCGGGAGTTGCGGTGGGCGATGTCATTGTAAAGGTTGATCCGCGCTACTTTCGCCCAACTGAAGTGGAGACCTTGCTTGGAAATCCCGCTAAAGCTAAAGAAAAATTGGGTTGGGTGCCGGAAATTTCAGTTGAAGAGATGTGTGCTGAGATGGTGGCCAATGATCTCGAAATTGCCAAACGTCATGCTTTGTTGAAGGCGCATGGTCACGATGTTTCTATTGCTGTGGAGAGCTAGTGATGGTTAAGCAACGGGTATTTGTGGCAGGGCACGGTGGAATGGTCGGGTCTGCAATTGTCAGGCAGCTTGAGTCAAGCCCTGATATCCAGCTGATTACCCGTACGCGAGCTGAGCTGGATCTTTTATCTCAGTCTGCGGTTACGGATTTTTTCCGGAATGAAGGAATTGACCAGGTTTATTTGGCCGCAGCGAAGGTGGGGGGGATTCATGCAAACAACGAATTTCCGGCCGAGTTCATCTATCAAAATTTGATGATTGAAGCGAATATCATTCATCAGGCCTATTTGTCGAATGTTAAGGAATTGTTGTTTTTGGGTTCGTCCTGTATTTATCCAAAATTGGCAGAGCAGCCAATGACAGAATCTGCGCTATTGACGGATCTGCTGGAACCTACGAACGAACCCTATGCGGTAGCGAAAATCGCCGGCATCAAGTTATGTGAATCCTATAACCGCCAATACGGTGTTGATTATCGTTCTGTGATGCCGACCAACCTGTACGGAGAGAATGATAATTTTCATCCGGAAAACTCCCATGTAATTCCTGCAATGATGCAGCGCTTCCATAAAGCAAAATTAGCTAATGATTCGGAAGTGGTGGTTTGGGGGACGGGCAAACCCATGCGTGAGTTTTTGTATGTGGATGACATGGCGGCTGCCTGTCTTCACGTTATGAATCTGGATAATAAAACGTATAAAGCTCATACCCAACCCATGCTATCCCATATTAATGTCGGGACAGGTGTCGATTGTACGATTCGAGAGCTCGCCGAAACGATGGCAGCTGTTGTGGGTTTTGAGGGTAAGCTCGTTTTCGACACCAGCAAGCCGGATGGATCTCCAAGAAAGCTTATGAATGTTGATCGTCTGGCTGATTTGGGTTGGCGCTATGAAGTCGATCTTGAGCAAGGGCTCACAAAAACCTATCAATGGTTTTTGGCACATCAGAGTGATTTCAGGAAATAGTCGGTAGGAAAGGAAATGAAGTAGGGGAGCGACACTACCCTTCGGCTCCGCTCAGGGGGCGGTTAGGCACCGTTTAGCCCGTATCCCGCTCCCTGAGCGGAGCCGAAGAGAATCAGAGATTGCTTCAGAGAGAAGTCCAGATTCGGTCAATTGTCTAGATTCAGAAAAGGTGCTTGATACCTTTTTATCTTTAGCTTCGTTGGTATTCTTTCCAACGTTGACGGCTATAATCCAATGGATTACCATCGGTTCATGCAGACCATCGTAGAACTACCTGAATTCTTAAGAAGATCTGACAAACTACTCAGTGCAACTGAAAGATTAAGTGTCATCAATTACTTAGCTGCACACCCTGCTTCTGGGGACATAATGCAGGGCACAGGTGGCATACGAAAACTAAGGTGGTCTGCACATGGCAAAGGTAAGAGTGGCGGTGTTCGGATTATCTATTATTACTATAATGAATCTATGCCGTTATTCTTACTAACTCTATTCGGTAAGGGTGAAAAATCCAACCTGTCAAAATCTGAACGCAATGAGCTTGCTAAGTTTACTAGTTCACTTATTAAAAACTATGGAGGTTAATATGAGCAGTGCATTTGATAGCATTAACCAGGGCCTTGAAGAAGCTTTGGAGTTTTCCAAAAGTAAAAAAGGGAATGCCGTAGTACATGAATTCTCCCCAGTTGATGTGAAAAACATTAGAGCTAATGTTGGCATGTCACAAAATGAATTTGCATCTGCATTTGGTATCAGTGTTAGCACACTACGTCATTGGGAGCGCGGAGACCGGAAACCACAAGGCCCGGCCCTGGTGTTACTAAATGTTGTGGCAAAAGAGCCTAAGGCGGTTTTGAAAGCACTAAGTCATTAAGCTGGCAAGGTGCTGCAATGGCCCCTTCGGCTCCGCTCAGGGGGCGGTTAGGCGCCGTTTATCCCGTATCCCGCTCCCTGAGCGGAGTCGAAGGGAATCAGAGGTGGTTTCAGAGAGAAGTCCAGATTCGGTCAATTGTCTAGATTCAGTGCGCGAGGCTGTATGGCTAGGCCCAAAGAGCTTGCGCCCTTTTTGCAGCTCTCCGGTGTCTGCAGGCAAGAAAGTTCAGGCCACGATTAATATGTAGAGAGCGGCTGCACTATTGATCTTCGGGTATATTATTCGTTCCTGGTGCTGAGCAATGTAACCGATGCAATTCTATGCCCTTGGTTGCCCGGTTATGTTCTTTCGCTCCAGTAACCTGGTTTTCTGGAGTTGTGCATTATGGCTACAACAAACACTGTTTCGGGCGTGGGCAGATAAATTACAGAAAAGGGGAACTTGCTAAGTAAAAACCGGCGAAAACCTGATTGAAATTTGGGCCAAGTTTCTGGCATTTCAATAATTGTTTCATATGCTGCTTCAAGTTCTGTTAAAAAGTCATTGCCTAAACCGGCTGTTTGATTTTGATACCATGTATATGAAGCCTTAACCTCATGTTCGATATCTGGATGAAAAATAATATTTGGCATATTACTGCTTTATTTTATTTTTAATATCGCTCCAGGAAACACCTTTAACTGAACCTGATTCAAGTTCAGCGAACCTTTGCAGCGCTAGCTCACTCCATGCTTGATCCACGCTATCATCGTGTCTTACTTCGAGGGAAGAAATAAGGCAGTGAGCAACTAGCGCTTTTTCATCAGAGGATAATCCGCTAATGTTTTCAATTACTTGTTTGAATGCAGTTGACATGATGAAACCTCTTGTTGACCTGCGATTGATTCTAGCATGGTGTTAACTCTGCTGTTGTTTCTTTACGCTACTGTGGGAACGACAGGAGTGTTCTGTAGGAAAGGAAATGGAGTAGGGGAACGATACCGCCCTTCGGCTTCGCTCAGGGGGCGGGAAGAAAAGGGTTCAGGGACATCAGGGCGATGTCAGGCATATTGGGTTAGGCATTCAAAAATGCTTCGGTAGTAATCCCGGCTTGCTTAATAATGGCGCGGAGAGTGCCTTCTGGCATGTCGCCGGGGTGGTTGGGAATGGTGGTGTAGTGATTGGTTTTAGGGTTATACCAAATCTCGTGAGAGCCTGCGGCTTGCCGGTCAAACTCGAAACCTAACTTCTTTAGTCGCTTGATAATTTGTCGGTATTTAAACCCTGCCAACCTGCCCATTAAGCCCCTACAATCAGCGGGTAATCGAACGAATCAGTCACCGCTGTTAAGCGGCTGATGCCATGTCGTTCGGTTTGTGCTTCAATCAATTTTTTGGCCACATCGCGGGCAATCTCTACCGTTTCAGCAACGGTGCGTCCTTGGGCAATAAGTCCAGGAATATCCTCACTGGTAGCCAAATAGATCCCTTCGGGTAACTTCTCAATATGTAAATTAGCAATCTGTTCCATGATGTTCTCCGTATAGATAGCGGTGGGCTGAGTTTCGCGGGTGGAATCCCAACGCCGTGATTGGTATTTGATAATCATGCCATCGAGTAGTTCTTTAATCACTTGTTTCTCATTACTGGATAAATGGCTGATGGCTTCAAATTGAAGTTTAAGCTGGTCGTCAGGGCCTCGCTCGTACTCATCAAAGGCTAATGAATCAATGGTGACACTCATCGCCACGGCAATCTTTTTAAGCGCATCAAGCGAAGGTTGTGTTGACCCTGCTTCATAGCGTCGAATTTGATTGACGTGTACACCAATCGTGTCAGCCATTTCCTGTTGTGTGAGTTCCCGTTCTCGACGAAGGGTAATTAGGCGTTGCTGGATACTCATGAGAAAGCCCAAATAGTACATGTACTCATTATGTTATGCCCTGGTAGCCAAAGCAGGCTGCATTGTAGACCATAAATGGTTTGTGAATAAGACCTATTGTGGGTATTGATGGGGTTTTGGAGGAAAGGGTATTCCATGGCTCTAGATCGCTAGGGGCGCTAAAGCGGAGCGCTACCCTTTAGCCCGTATCCCGTTCCCTGAGCGGAGCCGAAGGGAAAGGGGCAGCCTAAGGATGAGAATCTATTTTTTCTTCATTAGCCACTGCTTACTTAGGCTTGTTTTGCCTGCCCCCTTTGAAATCTAATACCCTTGCCGTATCACCGACCACACGAATCAGTAATCGATAATCACCTATTAGTAATTGTCGAACAACATATGTGAAATATTGGCTTTCGGATGATTCAGGGCAGCGTTCAGGCATAGATTCAAGAGAAAGTATGTTTTCAAAAACCATGTCATTCCATTGCGCTGCTACAGACGGTTTATCCCGAGCAATTACAAGAGCTTGCTCTCTGATTTTCTTGATAATGATCTGCGGGAGATCTACATTATAAACCTGCGTCAGGGTACTTAGCCTTTAATTCAGCTCTGAGTTCTTGAAATACTTGTTTTGCTGGTTTGGCTTGACCGTTATCATGCTGTTCATTGGCTATAGCAATATTTCTAATGGTTTGTAGCAAGTCGTGATTTTGAGCAAGTTGATCATAGGATTCAGGATCTACCAAAACTACCGCAGCTTTACCGTTAACGGTAAGTACTTCGGGCTTCCTGGTTTCCTGAATACGTTTGATGTGTTCGCTGGTCTTTCGATTGAAATCAGAAACAGGGTAAATATCGCGTGTAGTGTACATAGCGCACCTCGCATGTAAATTAACAGTACATTTACTGTTTTATATCATTTCGATGAGTCTAGCAAGTCTTAGGGCCACGCTCGGTGCGTCAAACCGCATAACTCCATAGCGTAATAGGTTTTTCGTTGTTGATTTCTGTCTTTTCCTCTGTTCTCTCTCATGCTGCTATCGCTTGACCACCACAGGCGCAGCCTAACCGCTCCCTGAGCGCAGTCGAAGGGAGTCAGGGTTAGTTGACTGTACGCTTACGCACGTAGTTACGTTTTATGTCTTTGGGCGCGAGTCATAGAATATCCCCTCGACCCACTCGGCTTATATGTCTACTTGTATATTATTCGTTTAGATGTATAGTTTAGCAATGAAACCTATTGAGTTCTGCGGTCGTTCACTGGAGGTTGTTCGCCAGTTTCCCGCCACAATCAAAAGGGAATCTGGTTACCAATTGGACCGCTTGCAACATGGCTTTGACCCGCAAGACTGGAAACCCATGACCTCCATCGGAGCTGGCGTACGTGAAATCCGTATCCAGGATCATGGGCAATACCGCATTATTTATGTCGCTAAATTTAGTGACTCAATTTATGTCTTACATGCACTTCAAAAGAAAACGCAAAAGACAAGAAAAACCGACATAGATACTGCCAGGCACGAATATGAAGCACTTAAGAGGAAATTATTGAAATGAAGACCAGGCAACGATTTGACAGTATCTGGGATGCCATCGAAGACGATCCCGTTCGAGTGGAAAACCTAAAATTGCGCTCTGCCATTTTAATGAAAATTACAGAAAATCTTAAAACCCGCGAATTAACACAGCAGCAAACAGCAGAGCTTTTGCACATTACTCAGCCACGAGTGAGCGCTTTGCTAAAAGGTAAAATCAACGATTTTCGCCTGGACAGCCTGGTCAACATGGCCCACCGCCTTGGCATGCATGTAACGCTAAATGTTGCCGCTTAAGACCATAAAACAGACTATTTTTGTCACTCCCTCGGTGGCGTTCAGAATTCTGTGTCATTGCTTTAGAGAAAGATGCAAAGGTGTCTTGTATATGGCCCGTGTTCTTCGATTAATAAATCGGCGAAGGTCAGGCATCTGACCCTGGCAAGTTATGTTCACTTGAAGTTGTATTCGGTTCTCGATTTCTCACCAGCTTTCAATAATATATTTGAATCTACACCCAGTTTTAGGTCTCTACTTGCGGTGGCTGAAGAGATGGTTTTATGAAGTAGCAGGTAGTTTTTTCTGGAAAATGAGATCTTGTCAAAGTGTTTCTTTGCCAGGTTTAGTCTGGATTCTGCTGTTTGTGCTTCAACCACCAGGCTATCTTTTAGCTCTTTTAATGATATTGATATCAGGCCCAGGAGAAATTCTATAAACATAGTTGAGTCACCACGTGAATCACACTCGCCTAAAATTTGATAATAGGATTGTTGATTCTCTTTGATAAGTGACTCGATAGGCAAAAACTCAAATATCGGGTGGTACTCCATTAATATCACTGTTTGCCACAATCTACCTATTCGACCGTTGCCATCTGAGAAAGGATGAATGAACATCAGTTCATAATGAAATACACAGGACTTGATTAAAATATGTGTTTCTTTTTCTATTCTCAGGTAGCTAAAGAGGTTGTTTATTAATTCAGGTACTCGTGAAGGAGGGGGGGCGATATGTGCCACCTCTTTACCCTTTAATATACCAACGCTCCCTTTTCGAAAACTGCCTGCTTCTTCAATTAACCCATTCATTAAGTATTTATGTGCTTTCAGCATGGATCTAGTGGAATCGAAGCGGTATTGGGAAAGGTGTTTGTAAGCCGCTACCGCATTGATCACTTCAGCGATGTCTTTTGCTGGGCCGATGACCTGTTTGTTTTCTAGAATGGCTGTAATTTGTGAGACTGAAAGGGTGTTGCCTTCAATAGACAATGAGCCCTGAATTGTTCTGATAAGGTTCTGTTTTCGTAGCTCTGTTTGAGGTGCTCTAGATTGTACTCCTTCCATGTGCCCGATAATTTCCGCAATTTCAATAGATAAACTATGGGCTGTATTTGAAATGGAATAGGGTGGCTTCATAGTGGTGATAGTATCATATGATACTATCAGAACCCACTCCAATAGAGGGCGAAGTGGGAGCCCAAAAGATGACTTTTCAATAGCTCCAGGTTCATGTTGACCGCTTAATATCTGAGAGACGTCCAGATTCGGTCAATTGTCTAGATTCGGAAAAGGTGCCTGACACCTTTTTGTCTTTAGCTTCGTTGGTATGTAGTGGTCAAGTAAATCTGGCCAGGGCTTAGTAGTCAGCCCAGGATCAGAAGCTGACTACCAGCTTATCCATTATAAAACACGCAATTTGAACCGCTATGGGCGTATGCTATATTGCGTCAATAGTATGATCCGTTTACATGCGCCCTTGCGCCCTGGAGGCAGCTTTATGAGTACGACACGAAAAACTATTACCGTCACGGACCAACAAGACAGCTGGATTAAGGCGCAGATTGCCGCCGGAGATTTTACCAGCGATAGTGAATATATCCGCGATTTAATACGCCGTGATCAGTCCAGGCAAGCCGATATTGAAGCAATCCGCGCTGCACTTGTTGAGGGTGAACAAAGCGGAGAACCTCAATCCTTTGATGGCGATTTATTCAAGAAAGAAATGCTTGCTAAACATGCCTGAATATCGGTTAGCACCCAAGGCCAGGAAGGATATGGAAGCAGTTTGGCTGTACTCATTGAAGCTATGGGGAACGCAACAGACAGAGCGATATATCGACGATTTAACGGAGACATTCGGGTTTTTGGCCGAAAACCCAAAGGCAGGGACAGCGTGTGAGAATATCCGCGCTGGATACCGAAAGTACCCTGCTATTCGTCATGTCGTTTATTACCGTGAAACTGGTTATGGCGTCGAGGTCATACGTGTTTTACACGATCGCATGCTAGCGACGCATCATTTTTGAATGGGTTGTTTGTAAGCTTATTCGAGACTTGTCACGAAGGTACCGGATGCGTGTTCCCTTCGGCTTCGCTCAGGGAGCGGGATACGGCTAAACGGACCTCACATGATCCTGGAAACGGGCAGCATGCCCCCTGATGCAGCCTAAGATCCAGAGCACGGCCTAACCGTTTCCCCCTGAGCGCGCGGCCTAACCGTTCCCTGAGCGGAGTCGAAGGGAGCCAGAGATAATTCCAAGAGAGCAGGGGGGCAAGTAACTTGAGCAACGCGAGTCTTTCATTTTTATATGCGCTCACAAAACTGGCAATATATGCCAATCATGATAGGGTTCCAGCTCAAGTGAAAACCTATGGAGCAAATCATGCCAACACGAAATGTCGTTTTAACGGATAATCAGGAGGCCTTCGTGGGGGAGTTACTTGCTGCTGGCCGCTATCAAAATGCGAGCGAAGTTCTTCGTGATGGTTTACGCCTGCTTGAAGATCAAATCCAATATCGCAAAGCTGAACTTAACGCTATCCAGCAGGGTGTTATTACGGGCTTCGACCAGGTTGATCGCGGTGAATTCGCCAAAGGTACCGGACAGGAGGCTATAGAGCGCGCTTTTAGACGGGCTGTCGAAAAACGTGGCCTATGAGGCCTTATCGTTTATCCCCACAGGCGGAGCAAACACTCGAAGAGATCATTGGCTGGACAATTGATCAGTTTGGAATTGATCAGGCAGAAAGGTATAAAAATCAGCTGATAGAGCGATTGTCGTCACTTGGTAACGATGAATTACCACACGGAAAGCCTTGTAATATTTTGCTTGCCGAAACGCGTGATGTTGGCGACCTGGAATATTATCGTGAAGGTCGTCATTACATTGTCTATCGCAATACGGGTGACGGAATTTTTGTTCTAGATTTTGTCCATGGCTCCAGGCATCTGGAGGCTATTCTGGAAGAGCTAGCCCAGAGATAGTTGATCTTCCCAAACCTATATTTTGGCTCCTTTGAATACGGGGATTTCTTACCATTGTCTTAGTGAACATTCTTGTTCCAAAATTCTCTGCATATGGTCAAGAATATAATTTTAAGATCAAACCATAATGACCAGCTTTTTATATACATAAGGTCATATTCTATTCGCTTTTCCATTTTGTCTAATGTATCGGTTTCGCCTCTCCATCCATTGATTTGCGCCCAGCCTGTTATGCCGGGTTTGACCGTATGGCGCAGCATATAGAACTCTATTTTGTTGCGGTATTCTTCGTTGTGGGCAACGGCGTGTGGCCTTGGCCCTACAATAGACATATCTCCTTTTAATACATTAAAGAACTGGGGCAATTCATCAAGTGATGTACGCCGCAGGAATCTACCAAACAGGGTGATTCGGTTATCGTTTTTTGTTGCCTGGACTATTTTGCAGCTGTCTTCCATAACGGTCATGGTACGAAACTTCCATACGATGATCTCTTCTCCCCGTAAGCCATATCTACGTTGTTTGAACAGTACCGGGCCGCGTGAAGTGAGCCTGACTCCCATGGAAATAAATAGCATGGGTATAGCAATAATCAGGAGAATAAAAATAGTTAAAGTCACGTCTTCGCTTCTTTTTATCCATTTTTGTACGCCAAAATGGGGAGATTCAAATATGCTGAGGGTGTCTACTTCTCCTACCTGGTCCAGTCGAGCGTGAACCAAATTGGACACAAAAAAGTCAGGAATAAGATGAACGTCAACGGTTGTATCACCTAGGCGGATTAATATCTCTGCGATACGTTGTTCTGCAGTTATTGGCAGGGCAATAAACAGAACATCGATTTCTCCATCGCGAGCCTTTTCTATTGCCGCATCAATTGTGCCTCTGATATCACAATTTAATTCATCGTTTAATCTGTCCTGCGGTCTGTCTTCGAAAAAACCGGTAAATTCATACCCTAGTTCATCATGGGTCTCTATCTGGTTTAGAAGCTTGTGGCCTGATTTAGTTGCGCCAACGATGGCGGCTTTTCTTGTGTTGTAGCCCTGTGCACGGCGATTTTTTCCGTATATACGATAGATGCCTCTCCATATAAAGGTCAGTAAGAAACAGAGGAAAAACCAGATTGAAAAGGCTACGCGTGAAATTTCACCGGATTGTTTGAAAACAAAGGCGATGAGAATCGTGGCAGTAAACGCAATGGTGAGGGATAACCAGGTAGTGATCATCATGCCGGAAAATCGACCTGCGCGCCATGAGCGGTAGAGGCGCATGCCCTCAGCCACATAGGAAAATATCAGGCACATTAACAGGGCAGCGATAAGGTATCCTGAAGTTAATGGAACGCGATAAATAGTGGTGGCCAGCAGTAGACCGATAAATATCACTGCCATGTCTATTAGACGATATAGAAAGGAGCGGTTACTGGATGTTGGTCTAAGCATCCCTGGTGGATTCATTCTGGCTCATACTCCTGTAGTTACCTGAGCGGTTTGTGTCAGAATCGATATACAATAATCGATGGAATAGTTTGTTGAGTTAGGTGAGTTGCAGTGAGGTACTTTCAATTCAACCGAAGACTGGCTGTAGGCTCATTCGTTCGCAGTTGAATCTGTTGCTTTTTTCATGGCGCATTCTATCTCCGACGGGGTCCGAAAATCAATTTGGCACGGTGGTTAGTTGTTGTGCTTGCTGAGATTTATGGTTTTGTATGTAAACTATAAAACCGGCTACAGATCCTAAGACTATCGGCATACAATAGATTAACGTATTCATAGAACCGACCAATTCCTCAAAGAGGGTTTAGATATGATTGCAGATGAGCTATGGCAGCAGTTTGGCAAATTACAGTATCAGGATATTCCTGAAACCACTCGAACCGTCGCCAAACAATGTTTACTGGACTGGATGGGATGCGCGGTTGCTGGCAGCAAGGAGCCACTTTCCGATATCCTTCGAGCTGAATTCGGTGATGCTAGCGGCGGGTGTTCAATCATCGGTTCTGATCAAAAAACATCGCCGCAAGCGGCTGCTTTGATAAACGGTGCAGCGGGCCACGCGCTTGATTTTGACGATACCCATATGGGGATGGGCGGTCATCCGTCGGTACCGGTGGCTCCAGCGGCTCTTGCCATAGCTGAAGATTTGAACGCTTCTGGTCAACAATTACTAACTGCTTATATCGTTGGGCTTGAGGTTGAATGCCGGTTAGGGCTGCTGATTGGCGGGCAGCATTACGCTAAGGGCTGGCATGTGACCTCTACCATCGGTGTTTTTGGTGCTGTTGCTGCGGTTTCTCATCTGCTGGGTTTGTCTGAGCTACAGTTTGCCAACGCCTTTGGCCTTGCTGCTTCCCAGGCCAGCGGATTGAAAGCTAATTTTGGCACCATGACCAAACCGTTTCATGCTGGCCACGCAGCAGAGCGCGGTCTTGTATCTGCGCGATTGGCGCTAAAAGGGTTCACCGCTAATGCGGGTGCATTTGAAGGTAATCAGGGGTTACTTGAAGCGGCTTCGGGGGGAGTGCTCGATTGGGATGCGTATACGCCGATAAAGGAGCAATGGCTAACCGAGAACACGTTGTTTAAATACAATGCGGCTTGCTACCTTACCCATGCATCGATCGAAGCGTTAAAAGAGATGGGTGATTACGCCAGTGTCACTGGTTGTCAGTCAATTGATCTATTTGTGAATCCGTCGCTGCTTAATGTTTGTGGTATAGAAAACCCCGAGACAGGATTAGAGGCCAAATTCAGCCTCAGAGCGAATGCGGCGATGACTATTGTCGGGCTGGATACCACAGACCCTGCAACCTATACGGAAGAAAACCTGTTTAATCCAGAGGTTCAAAACATCTTACAAAAAGTGCAGGTAAATACCGATGAGAGTGTAGCTGGGACTCAATCAAAGGTGGTGTTCCATAACACCGACGGTAGTTCGCAGGAGCGATTTTACGATACCGGTATACCCGCAACCAATCTGGCTGCCCAGCAGATCAAACTGGAAGCGAAATTTGGAAATCTGGTTCGGCCAATTTTGGGGGAGGGTGCTGAACGATTGAAGCAGTATCTGTTGGCCCTTGAATCCACGGACACGATGCACTCTATGTGGTAATTATCGGATGGCGTTACTATCTGAAAAAAATCACACGAACCATTTACGTTTTAATCAGTACGCAATTTTATGTTTTCCTTTGTTGAACAAATACTTTCTGATCTTAGCTTTACAGTTTGTGGTGTGGATGAAGCGGGTGCTGGCCCACTTTGTGGGGACGTGTTTGCAGCAGCAGTGATTTTGGACCCACATCGCCCTATTAAGGGATTGGCGGATTCAAAAAAACTGAGTGAGAAAAAACGTGAAAAATTGTATCCGGAGATACAGGAAAAGGCGCTGTTTTTTTGTGTTGCCCGGGCCACAGTTAAAGAGATTGATACCATCAACGTATTGCAGGCACGTATGTTAGCGATGTCACGCGCGGTACAGGGGCTTAACACAGAAATTGATTATGTGATGGTGGATGGTAACCGGCTGCCGGAGCCACTGCCCGGTATTGGTTTTCCCTGGATTGGAGGTGATCAGTTGCTGGCGTCGATTATGGCAGCATCCATTTTGGCCAAGGTTGACCGTGATCACGAGATGATTTTGCTGGATAAACAATACCCGAATTATGGATTAGCCAAACATAAGGGGTATGGCACCAAAGCCCATCTAGAAGCATTGGAGCGATTCGGGCCTACACCCATTCATCGTAGAAGTTTTGGGCCGGTGAAGCGTCTATTGGGCTAGCCGCGGTGAATGCAAAGGGCAGGTTGTGCGGGTTGTGTCATTCGATGACTACTTGTATGAGTAGCCACCGAATCCACTAGCATATGAATCAAAGAATATATCGACTTAAGTCTTCATCCCTGGCTAGTTCTCCTAGCTGGGATTCCACGTAGGCCGCATCAACCTCCAGTACGCTCGATTCGGATTCAGGCTGCTCTGATGCCTCAAAGGAGATCTGCTCAAGCAGGCGCTCAAGCACGGTGTGAAGACGTCGAGCACCGATGTTTTCGGTATTGTCATTCACCTGCCAGGCGATTTCAGCAATCTTTGCAATGCCCTCTTCAGTGAAGCTCAGCTCAACCCCCTCAGTTTTTAATAGCTCGCGATATTGCTTGGTGAGGGATGCATCTGGCTCAATCAAAATGCGCCGAAAATCTTCCGGGGTCAGGGCTTCAAGTTCTACACGGATTGGCAATCTGCCCTGCAACTCAGGTATTAGATCGGAAGGTTTTGCCAGGTGAAAGGCACCGGATGCGATAAATAGAATATGATCGGTTTTGATCTGGCCATATTTTGTTGTGACGGTACAGCCTTCGATCAGAGGTAGAAGATCACGTTGTACGCCCTCTCTGGAAACATCTGCGCCGCTGGTTTCTGCGCGTTTACAGACCTTATCGAGTTCATCCAGAAATACGATACCGTTCTGCTCGGCGGATTCGATCGCTTCTACTTTTAGTTCGTCTTCATTGATCAGTTTTACCGCTTCTTCATCACGAAGCTGTTTGAAGGCAACGGAGATCTTCATCCGGCGTTTTTTACTCTGGTTTTTAGAGAGACTGGAAAACATGTTTTGCAGTTGCCCGGTCATCTCTTCCATGCCTGGTGGAGCCATGATCTCTACACCCATGGTTGGGCTGACCACATCGATTTCGATCTCTTTGTCATCGAGCTTTCCTTCACGCAATTTTTTGCGGAATATCTGCCGGGTATCGCTATCAGTGTCCTGTTCATCATCTGATGTACGTGCCGGGGGAAGCAATACATCAAGAATTCGATCCTCTGCGATATTTTCTGCTTCAAAGGATACGTTCTGCATTTTCTGTTCACGCAGGTTTTTGATGGACGTTTCAACCAGATCACGAATGATCGATTCAACATCCCGCCCTACATACCCGACTTCAGTAAATTTGGTGGCTTCGATTTTGATAAAGGGCGCGTTGGAGAGTTTGGCCAGACGGCGGGCAATTTCTGTTTTGCCTGCGCCGGTTGGGCCAATCATCAGAATATTTTTAGGAGAGATCTCGTTGCGTAAATCTTCATCCAGCTGCATTCGCCGCCAGCGGTTACGGAGGGCGATGGCGACTGCACGTTTTGCGGCATCCTGGCCAACAATGTGTTTGTTGAGTTCGTTGACGGTCTCGCGGGGTGTCATTGAGGGCATGCTGTTCTCTTCTTTATTCGGTGTGAATCGATGACTTGTGTGGTGTCAGTACTCTTGTGCCAGGAGCAGGGGGTTAGTCCGTACTCTGTTCCAGCAATGGTTTTGTTGACTCTGCATCAAGCTCTTCTATAGTGCGATTGTGATTGGTGTAGATGCAGATATCCGCAGCAATACCGAGGGACTTTTCGACAATATCACGGGCGTCGAGTTCGGTGGAGTCGAGCAGAGCGCGGGCTGCAGATTGTGCAAATGCACCACCTGAACCGATAGCGATCAGACTGTCTTCCGGCTCAATTACATCGCCGTTACCGGTAATGATCAGTGAGTTCTTGCTATCTGCAACCGCTAACAGGGCTTCGAGCTTGCGTAGTGCGCGGTCGGAGCGCCAGTCTTTGGCAAGTTCTACCGCAGCCCGTACCAGTTGACCCTGGTATTTTTCAAGCTGGGCTTCAAAGCGCTCGAACAGGGTGAAGGCATCGGCGGTTCCGCCTGCGAAGCCCGCGATTACCTGGCCGTTATAGAGTCGCCGTACTTTGCGGGCATTGCCTTTCATGATGGTGTTGCCAAGGGAAACCTGGCCGTCGCCGCCGATTACGACTTTGCCGTTACGACGTACCGAGAGGATGGTGGTGCCTCTATATTGTTCCAAAATGGTTCTCCCGAAAAAGTATCAGATATGGGGGCGTGTTGGGCGTTATCAAGTCAGATCTGCGAATCTGTATGTTGATGGGTTGCGGGAACAGCGTAAGGCCTAAAGTCGATTTTTAGATAAGTTATTTTTTCATGCTGAGAACCAGCGAGTCGATACCATTTTTTGACAGTACGTTTCTGGCCTGATTCATCTTTCGTTTGGAGTCATAGGGGCCAATCTGAACACGATGCCAGGTGCTACCTGAACGAGTGACCGGGTTGATTTTTGTGTTGCTGAGCCCCTTCATGATCAGCTCTGCGCGTAGTGTGTCGGCATCGCTTGCTTTGCGGAATGAGCCTGCCTGTAGCTGTAGCGTTTGTTAGCCTTTTTGGAATCCCGAACCGGTTCCTGCTCGACCTCTACCGTTGTTTCCTGATTTGGCAGCAGGTCGTAAAATTCATATTGGATCTGGTTTTTGAGTTTCTTCAGTGAGGCATTACTGTCACTGTTTGATTCCGTGTTCTTTTCGGATGAGGTTACAGCTGTGGCCTGCTGATTCGGTGTGGGATTATCTTTATCGGCGGCGATAGAAAGATACAGTAAAGGCCCGATAACAAGCCCCAGTATCAGGCCAGCGGAAAAACTGCGCCAGGGTTTTACCGTGGGCTGGGTTTTCTTGCTCTTCTTTTTGGTTTTCTTGCCTTTTTTGGCGAAGTCGTGGGACATATTTTGGTTCGGCAAATGGTTGTTGATTGGCTATTTCGAATGGTCAAAAATTTTACATAGATTCCGGTGCGGATACACCCAGCAGGGTAAGACCATTACGAATAATCTGCCCTGTGCAGATGTAGAGTGTCAGCCGTGCATTTCGTATTTCAGCATCTTCTACCAGCACTTTATGTTCGGTGTAGTAGCCGTGAAATGCACCGGCTAACTCACGTAGGTAGTGCACCAGCAGGTGTGGCTCGCCCGCTTCGGCGGATTTCAAAATAGTCTCTGGATAAAGCGATAGCTTGTTGATCAGGGATTTTTCCTGCGGTTCGATCAAACGATCAAGATGATACTGCTCTGGGTTTGAATCCCAGGCCAATCCTTCTTCCTGAAGTTTTTTCTGAACACTGGCAATGCGCGCGTGGGCGTATTGGATGTAATAAACCGGGTTGTCTTTGCTCTGGGATTTGGCCAGCTCAAGGTCAAAATCCATGTGCTGTTCGACTTTGCGCGTTACATAGAAAAAACGTGCCGCGTCGTTACCCACTTCATTACGAAGCTCACGAAGGGTAATGAACGAGCCACTGCGGGTAGACATAGCCAAACGCTCTTTGCCGCGATACAGGATCGCAAACTGTACCAGGCGGATTTTTAAACGATCGGGATTTTCCCCCAGTGCTTTGAGAGCCGCTTTTACACGAGCCATATAGCCGTGGTGGTCAGCGCCCCAGATATTGATCACCTCTTTATAGCCACGCTGGAATTTATCGAGGTGGTAGGCGATATCGGATGCAAAATAGGTGGGTTGGCCGTTGTCTCGTTTTACTACGCGGTCCTTGTCATCGCCAAAATCAGTGGAGCGAAACCAGAGTGCACCTTCTTTTTCATCGATAAAACCAAGGTCCTGTAGCTTTTCGATGGCGGCATCAACTTTGCCGGATTCCATCATTGCGCGCTCGGAAAACCAGCATTGGTATTCAATGCCAAACTCTTCGAGATCCTGTTCGATATCTGCGCGAATGCTGTTGAGTCCCTGATCAAATACGATCCGGTAGTCTTCAGTGCCTAGCAGTTGTTTGGCTCGTTCGATCAGTTGATCAATATGCTGTTCTTTGTTGCCACCGGCGGGTTCATCATCGCAGATGCTATTCATGACGTCGGTTGCATCATGAGAAAACCGTTTGGAATGTTCGCTAACTAATTGATCTGCAAGCTCGATGACATAGTCACCCTTATAGCCATTGCTGGGAAATAGAATCTTTTCGCCGGATTGCTGGAGGTAGCGTAGCCATACGCTGGTGGCCAAAATATCCATCTGGCGGCCTGCGTCGTTGAGGTAATACTCCCGATCAACCTGATAGCCCACTGCTTCAAGCAGGTTAGACAGGGTTTCGCCGTAGGCAGCACCACGACCATGGCCGACATGCAGTGGGCCGGTGGGGTTTGCAGATACAAATTCAACCTGAAGTTTTTCCCCTGCGCCTTTTGTGGAGCGGCCAAACTGTTGTTTCTTTTCAATGATTTCGTGGATGATCTGAAAGCCACCCTGGTCGGTCAAAAAGAAATTGATAAACCCGGGGCCTGCAATTTCGACCTTCTCAATCCACTGGGAGGAGGGCAGGGAATCGACGACCATCGTCGCCAGCTCTCTGGGTGATTTGCGCGCCGGTTTAGCCAGCATCATGGCAATATTGGAAGCAAACTCACCGTGGCTTTTATCTTTGGTATTGTCTATCTGAACCCTGGGTTGCAGGTCTTCGGGCAGGGCACCCTTTGAGATGAGATCAGCAACCGCTTGCTCGATCAGTTCGGCAATTTTCTGCTTCATGGGTGGTTTGCTTGCTCGCTTAACAAAGTGGGAGTTGTGGAGGAGGACATTAATACATTAAAAAAGGGGCATTACATCACAGCCGTAACTGAGTTGTAATGCCCCTTAAAGTTTTCTATCTTCTAGCGCAACAGGATTTACGGAAGCAGATCGGAAATAGCATCCCGCTCTTCGCAAAGCTCTGTTTGAGTAGCGGTCATTCTTTCACGGCTGAAGTCGCTGATTTCCAGACCTTGAACGATTTCGAAGTCGCCATTCTTACAGGTCACGGGGAAAGAATAGATCAGGCCTTTTTCAATGCCGTAGCTGCCATCACTGTGAATGCCCATGCTGACCCAGTCACCGTCCGGTGTGCCGAGTGCCCAGTCGCGAATGTGGCAGATCGCCGCGTTAGCCGCGGATGCTGCACTAGAAGCGCCACGTGCTTCAATAATAGCTGCACCACGCTGCTGAACTTCAGGGATGAAGGTATCTTTGTACCAACTTTCATCAACCTGGTCAGCTGCTGGTTTGGCTTTGACAGTAGTCTGGGAGATGTCTGGATACTGAGTAGCTGAGTGGTTGCCCCAGATCGTCATTTTGGTGATATCAGTAACGTGTGTGCCGGTTTGTTGCGCCAGCTGAGTCATTGCACGGTTGTGATCAAGCCGGGTCATTGCGGTGAACTGACGAGGGTTGATCGAAGGTGCGTTGCGCTGGGCAATCAATGAGTTGGTATTGGCCGGGTTGCCGACAACCAGTACTTTAATGTTTTTGTTGGCAACCGAATCAATCGCTTTGCCCTGAACAGAGAAGATAGCTGCGTTGGCTTCAAGCAGATCTTTACGCTCCATACCCGGGCCACGTGGGCGTGCGCCTACAAGTAGTGCGTAGTCGGTATCTTTAAATGCTACGTTTGGATCGTCGCTGGTGATAATTTCCTGAAGCAGTGGGAAGGCGCAATCGTCCAGTTCCATTGCTACGCCCTTGAGGGCATTCATGGCTGGTGTAATTTCCAGCAGTTGTAAAATGATCGGCTGATCTTTACCCAGCATGTCGCCTGAAGCGATACGGAAAAGTAGAGCGTAACTGATTTGTCCTGCAGCACCGGTAACGGTAACGCGTACAGCATTTTT
>JAHRWD010000056.1 GCA_019090315.1 Pseudomonadales bacterium | reverse complement strand
CTGTTGCGGGGTGGAGCAGTCTGGTAGCTCGTCGGGCTCATAACCCGAAGGCCGTAGGTTCAAATCCTGCCCCCGCTACCAATCGATTTGATGTATATGTAGGCCCCATGAATGGGGCTTTTTGCTACTTGGCTAGAATGAAAAGTAGCGAGTTGCGTTATGTTTAGCGCTGCTGTGATCGAGGTTCATCGACCGTTAGTTTTTATAGCCGTCGAAATTTCAGATATCTGTTAGTTGAAATTGGGCCTTTTTAAGGCCCTTTTTCGTTTTTTATGAGCAAAAAATGCAGAGATCGGAACAACTAAAAGTACTTTTTGAGCCAATAGTTGATGCTTTAGGGTATGTGCTATGGGGGGTTGAAACTAGCCTCTCGGGTAAAGATCCGGTGGTCAGAATCTTTATTGATAGCGATAAAGGTATTGGTGTCGAAGCCTGCGCCGACGTGAGTCATCATGTTGGCGCTATGCTGGATGTTGAAGATCCGATCGCAGGTGAATATCGATTAGAAGTATCGTCGCCGGGGCTGGACAGGCCGTTATTTACGCTACAGCAGTTTGAAAAGTACCAGGGTCATAATATCAAACTGAAATTGCGCCGCCCGTTTGAAGATAGGAGGAAATTTACCGGTCAACTGGCAAAGGTGGATGGAGACGAGCTGGTAATACGAGAAGGTGAGTACGAATATATATTGCCGATTCAATTGATAGAAAAGGCAAATTTGATCGCATGATTTTTAGAGATTTTCCGAAAAGCCTGTGGGCTAAATGACAGGATATTTAGAATGAGTAAAGAGATCTTGCTGGTAGCCGAAGCGGTGTCCAATGAAAAGGATGTACCGAAAGAGGTGATATTTGAAGCCATAGAAATTGCATTGGCGACAGCGACAAAAAAACGCTACGACGAAGAGGCGGATATTCGTGTGGTTATCGATCGTGCAACGGGTGAATATAGTACTACCCGGCACTGGTCAGTTGTTGCAGATGATGTAATGGCTCTGTTGGGTACCGAGCTCACCCTTGAAGAGGCGGACGAGAAATCGCCGGGCCTGAAGGATGGTGACACATGGCAGGAAGAGGTTGAGAACGTCGGCTTTGGTCGTATCGCGGCCCAAACCGCCAAGCAGGTAATTGTTCAAAAGGTAAGAGAAGCCGAGCGCGCACAGGTGCTTGAGCTATACCGTGATCGTATCGGTGATCTTGTCGCCGGCACCGTTAAAAAGGTGACCCGGGACAGTTATATTATTGATCTTGGAAACAACGCAGAAGCATGGTTGGCCAAGGATCAGACGATCGCACGGGAAGTTTTTCGTACCGGCGAGCGGGTACGTGCCCTGCTGTATCAAATTGACCCGGAGACCCGTGGTCCTCAGCTGATCCTGTCGCGGGTTCACCCGTATATGCTAATCGAGCTATTCAAGATCGAAGTGCCTGAAATTGCCGAGCAAATTATTGAAATAAAAGGCGCTGCGCGTGATCCCGGATCACGTGCCAAGATTGCGGTTAAAACCAATGATAAGCGTATTGATCCAGTGGGTGCCTGTGTAGGTATGCGCGGCTCGCGGGTACAGGCAGTATCGAATGAGCTTGGTGGCGAACGAATAGATATTGTGCTGTGGGATGATGAAGCCGCCATGCTGGTGATCAAAGCAATGGCTCCTGCTGAAGTGCTTTCTATCGTGGTTGATGAAGACAGTCACGCAATGGATATTGCGGTAGAAGAAGAGAATTTGGCGATGGCGATTGGCCGAGGCGGGCAGAACGTACGTCTGGCCAGTGAGCTAACCGGCTGGACCATCAATGTGATGAGCGAGCAAGAAGCATCGGAAAAGCACGATAAGGAAGTTGGTGGTGTGCTGAATTTCTTCGTTGAAAAGCTTGATGTTGATGAAGAGGTAGCAGAGGTTCTGGTCGAAGAGGGGTTTACCACGCTTGAAGAGGTTGCCTATGTGCCGATTGAAGAGCTTCTTGAAATCGAAGGGTTTGATGAGGATATTGCTGAAGAGCTACGTGGCCGTGCCAAAGATGCACTGCTCACACTAGCCATTGCTTCGGAAGAGACCCTGGATAAAACCGAACCTGCTGAAGACCTTCTGGGTATGGGTGGCATGGATCGGCACCTGGCTTTCGTTTTCGCAAGCCACGGCATTATTACAATGGAAGATCTAGCAGAGCAGGCAGTTGATGACCTGCTTGAAATTGAAGGGATGGATCAGGAAAAAGCGGCTGAGCTAATTATGACAGCCCGAGCACCCTGGTTCGCTGATTCGTCAACCGATGAGTCAGGTGAATAAGTTTTGATTGAACAGATTACGGTTCTTGACCGGGTGAGTAGTTCACGGGAGATGCAATAATGGCAGAGGTTACGGTAAACCAGCTTGCAGAGGTTGTCGGCGCATCCACTGATCGTATTTTAACGCAGATGGAAGAGGCCGGATTGTCGCAGAAAAATCCGACCGATCTAGTGTCTGATGAAGACAAGCAGATATTGCTTGGTTTTCTTAAGGTCGCACATGGCGAAGAAAGTGCCGCGCCCAGGAAAATAACTCTGAAGAGAAAAAAAATAAGTACCCTCAAGATGTCCGGTGGTCGAGGGGAAGTTGGTCGAACGGTAAACGTTGAGGTGCGTAAAAAGCGTACCTACGTTAAACGCGAGACTGCAGAGGTTGATGAAGTTGTAGAAGAAGTCACCGATGAGGTAGTTGATACTCCGGTTGAGTCAGTTGAGGCCGCGGTAGTCGAACCATCGGTTGTTGAAACGGTTGAGTCTCCGGAGCCGGAAGCGCCAATTGTTGTGGCGGTTGAGACTGAAGTCGCCGATGAAGAGCCGGTTGCTACAGAGCCTGTGGTTGAAGCAACAGTTGAAGAAAAGCCGGAGGCAATAGTTGAGGCCCCAGTTCAAGAGGAGACAGAGGCGACTACTGACGCTGAAAAACCTGCAGAAGCGCCTGTAGAACCAGCACCGAAAAAGATTCTTACCCTTGATGATCTGATAGAAGAAAAACGTAAAAAAGCGTTTGAAAATGCGAAGCAAAAAGCAGCCGATGAAAAGCTGCGAAGAGCGCAGATGAAAGAGGATAAACTCCGTCAGGAAGAGGAGAAAAAACGTGTTGATGCAGAGCGGCGCACCACTGCAGAGAAAACCGCAAAAGAAAATGCCGATAAGCCGGGAGCTAAAGAAGATACCGGCAAGAAAGCCGGTGTTAGAAGAAAAGAAGAGAACGAAAAAGGTACGTTATCCCTGGGGGATGATGCGCGGAATAAAGGTATCAGCCGCCGCAAGCTGAAAAAAGCTAATCGCCTTGCTCGACGCACAAAAATAGATGTTGAGTCTGAGCACGCGTTTGAGATGCCTACCGAAAAAGTAACCTATGAAGTCTCTATTCCCGACACGATCACCGTGGCTGATTTAGCACAGCAAATGCGTGTGAAAGCGGGCGAGGTGATCAAGGAGATGTTCAAGATGGGTTCAGTCGTCACCATTAACCAGGTGATTGATCAGGACACAGCGACCATCCTTGTTGAAGAGATGGGGCACAAGGTGCACACCCTCGAAGAGGACACTGTTGAAACCCAGCTTGAAGAAACATTGGTACACAGTGGTGATGAAGCGCCCAGAGCGCCAGTGGTTACTGTTATGGGCCATGTTGACCATGGTAAAACATCGCTGCTGGATTATATTCGTAAGACCAAAGTAACCAGTGGCGAAGCCGGTGGTATTACCCAGCATATTGGTGCGTACCACGTTGAAACCGGCCATGGAATGATCAGCTTCCTGGATACACCTGGTCACGCTGCATTTACTGCAATGCGGGCGCGTGGTGCCAAATTGACTGATATCGTGATTCTGGTAGTGGCTGCGGATGACGGCGTTATGCCGCAGACAGGGGAGGCGATCCAGCATGCAAAAGCTGCGAATGTTCCTCTAATTATTGCTATCAATAAAATCGATAAAGAGAATGCCGACACAGACCGTGTTAAAAATGAACTGGCTGCGAAGGATGTGATTCCAGAAGATTGGGGCGGCGATACACAGTTTATCCCGGTGTCTGCCCATACCGGTGAAGGTATTGATGACCTGCTGGATGCGGTACTTCTGCAATCCGAGCTTCTTGAGCTTACAGCGGTTCCCTCCGTACCTGCTAGTGGTGTTGTGGTTGAATCCCGGCTTGAAAAAGGTAGAGGTCCGGTAGCTACGCTTCTGGTATTGAATGGTACCCTTAAGAAAGGTGATATTGTTCTAGCTGGTCAACAATTTGGCCGAGTCCGGGCCATCATGGATGAAAATGGTGCTGGTGTTAAAGATGCTGGCCCGTCGATCCCCGTTGAGATTTTAGGCCTTGATGGAACACCTGGTGCAGGTGATGATTTCCAGGTCGTGGCGGATGAACGTAAGGCTCGTGAAGTTGCTGTATTCCGTCAGGGCAAGACCCGTGACTTGCGACTGGCTCGTCAGCATGCAGCGAAAATGGAAAACATTTTCGACAGTGTGGGTGAGCATGAGAAGAAGTCACTGAATATCGTGCTAAAAACCGACGTACGTGGTTCCCTTGAAGCGCTGCAATCATCGCTGGCTGATTTAGGTAACGATGAAGTTTCAGTCAAGGTTGTTTCCGCCGGAGTGGGTGGCATTGGAGAAACCGATGCCAACCTGGCGCTTGCTTCCGGCGCGGTTGTTATCGGGTTTAACGTCCGAGCCGATGGTAAAGCACGTAAGATCATTGAAGATGAAGGGATTGAGTTACGTTACTACAGCATCATTTATGACATTCTTGATGATGTGAAAAAATCGATGATTGGTTTGCTTGGACCGGAGTTCCGCGAAGAGATCGTCGGTGTTGCTGAGGTACGTGATGTATTCCGGTCGCCGAAATTTGGCCTGATTGCTGGCTGTATGGTGATCGAAGGCATGGTTTACCGGAACAAACCAATCCGTGTATTACGCGATGATATCGTGATCTACGAAGGCGAGCTTGAATCGCTACGACGTTTTAAAGATGACGTAAGTGAAGTCCGTAATAATATGGAATGTGGTATCGGCGTTAAGAACTACAATGACGTTCGGGCCGGCGACAAGATTGAAGTATTTGATCTTAAAGAGATTGAACGTACGCTTTAATCGGCTATTCCGACTATGCCTAGAGACTTTAAACGCACCGATCGTGTAGCTGATTCGTTAAAAAAGGAGTTGGCTCAACTAATACATCGTTCGATGAACGATCCCCGTGTTGAAGGGGTATCAATTACAGATGTAGAAGTCAGTCGAGATCTGGCTCATGCCAAAGTATTTGTAACGGTTATTGGCAAAGATACCGTCAAAGATGCTCAGCCTGCAATGGATAGCTTGAACAAGGCGGCTGGTTATTTGAGATCCAGTATAGCGAAGGACGACCGTATGCGGTCTGTCCCCAAGCTGCGTTTTATTTACGACGATACCCTGTCAAAGGGGCGTCACATTTCCGATCTGATCGATAAAGCGGTGAGTGAAATCAACACTCCCGCCGATGATTGAACCATATTTCGAATTTAAGGTAGCTACTCGTTGTCACGCAGGCGGAAAAATAACGGCCGGAAAATAAACGGCATACTGATTCTTGATAAACCGATAGGCCTTACATCCAATGCTGCATTGCAGCGTGTAAAAAGGTTATTTGGTGCAGCCAAGGCTGGCCATACCGGAAGTCTCGATCCACTAGCGAGTGGAGTTTTACCAATCTGCTTTGGTGAAGCGACCAAGTTCTCACAGTTTTTACTGGATGCGGACAAGGGTTATCAGGTTACGATTAAACTGGGTGTACGAACCGATAGTTCTGATGCTGAAGGCGAAATTGTCTCGATTAAACCCGCTGGTCATATTACAGAACAGCAGATACGCGAAGAATTAAAAACCTTCGAAGGTGAAATCGATCAGGTTCCTTCGATGTTTTCAGCGATCAAGCACAATGGTCAACCGCTCTATAAACTGGCTCGTCAGGGTATAGAAGTAGAGCGAGCCGCCCGGAGAATCAGAATAGATCATATTGATCTTGTCGATTTTCAGGGCCGGAATGTGAAACTTGATATAGCCTGTAGCAAGGGTACCTATATCAGAACCATTGCCGATGACCTGGGAGAGCAGCTAGGTTGTGGCGCTCACGTGATAGAACTGCGTCGTAGTAAGGCGGGTCCCTATGATCTCCAGGACAGTATTAGTCTGGAGCAACTGGAACAGTTGATATCAGAAGGTGGCCACCAGGCGTTAGACACACAATTATTGCCTCTGGGTTCCTGCGTTGTAGATTTTCCGGAGCTTCAGTTGCCTGAATCCAGTGCGTACTATTTACGCCAGGGACAGGCTATACAGATTGCAAATACACCCACCGAAGGCTGGGTGCAGATACATCATCAGGACGGCGAGTTCATCGGCGTTGGCGAGATACTGGATGATGGCAGGGTTGCCCCGAGACGGCTAGTAAACAGCTAGCTTCATACCCTATCGTAGTCGTTTTGTTATATTTATAAGCCTATAATCCCTGTTGATTTAGGCTACAACAGTTACACCGAGACCTATTGCAGGAGAGATGATTTTGTTCTCAGGCAAGGCAAAAATGCGCAGAGAGGGAATTTACAGGTGTAAATGACTGATTGAGCACATTTTTAACGCCGCATGGGAGCAAAATAGCTCTCGTGCAAAGGTTTCTAGAGGCTTGAACACTGCGGTAATTATTACAAAGCAGCGTATAGACGATCTCATTT
>JAHRWD010000055.1 GCA_019090315.1 Pseudomonadales bacterium | reverse complement strand
TGTATTGCCAGGTTTTTCGGGGCTGAGTATATCGTGGCATTTGCCACCTCCTAAATGATTAGAAGGTGTCCACTAAAGCGGGGGAAGATTAATTTCGAGAATGGGTTCATTGTTATTTTCACAAGCCTGTGAAAAAGGCATTGGCGAAGATTCTAGACTCATGGGGTTTCCTTTCGGTAAGGAATGGTGGTTTCAAGATAACTAATACGTTCGGCAATTTTTTCACGATCTTCTGTTCAAAATGAGGATCAGAAATCCAGTGCGCCGATAATGTTCTTGCAGGAATAAAACCACGGGATATTTTGTGTTGGCCCTGGGCACCGGGTTCAAAGATTGAAAGACTTTCACGAATACAATATTCAATTCCTTGATTGTAACAAGCCTCAAAATTAAGGCTGTAGAAATTAGAATAATTGGAGACAGACTACGATTACCCGCTGCTCCAATCCGTTTATCGAACTGATGTTGGGCTTCGTGAATTCAGCCCAACCTACGGCCGCTTAATCGAACTCCATAATCGCTCGCCCGGCGATTTCGCCATTACTGAGCGCCTCACAGGCTTCATTAATTTGTTCGATAGGGTAACGAGCGGTAACCATTGCATCGAGATCCAGATCACCCTCCTCATACCATTGCAGGTATTTCGGGAAGTCTCGTTCGGGGCAACAGGTGCCGCCGATACTACCGATTAACCTGCGCTCAAACATCAGGATCTGATTGGGATCAATTTCTAGATTACCCGCTGGTATTCCAACAAAACAGGCGGTACCACCAGAGTGAGCTCCAAAGCGACCGATTCGGGCGGCGGGTATGATCTGTTCCATGGTTTTGCCCACGCCGATACAGTCGAATGCAAAATCGACACCGCTAATTGGAGCGCCACCGATACCGAGCCCTTCTGGTTTAGTGGTGAGTTTGTGGATCTCCTCGATCGGATCTACCTTGCCCGCATTAAGCCCGTGGGTGGCTCCAAACTTTTTCGCAAATTCCAGCTTATCGTCGGATAGATCGACTGCAATGATTGGATAGGCTCCACTTTGTTTGGCCCCTGCTATAGCTGACAAACCGACTCCACCTACGCCAAATACCGCGACGCTATCGCCTAGCTGAACGTTGGCGGTGTTCTGTACCGCGCCGGCACCGGTCATGATGGCGCAACCAATAATTGAGGTGACATCGGTGCGAATGTCTTTAGGCACTTTAACGACGTACTGCTCATCGGCAATGGTATTGTCTGCCCAGGTAAATACATTACGGGTAGCCAGTATCGATCCATCGGGATGGGTCATTGAAAATGGCTCAGGTGCGCGGTTGGCGGTGAATGCGTTGCGTGGTATCCACGTGACTAAAACCGTATCTCCTTCGGTTACGTGAGTAACCTCACTACCGGTTTCTAATACAACGCCGGTAGACTCATGGCCCATGATCTCGTGGCCGGTCCGTTCTGATACGGGTGCGTGTATTCGGTGCAGCTGGCTATGGCAAATGCCACTGGCGAACTGTTTGATCAGAACCTGATGTGATCCTGGGTCGGGCAGGGTGAGTTCTTCTACCCGCAACGGGCCTGCTTCTTTGGTTAATACCACTACTCGCGCTTTGGTTCCCATGTATCCTCCGTGATTAATCCACTAATGTTATGAGACCTCTGCATAACGTAGCGAGCGCAGGCAAGACAAGGCAAAAATTGGCGAAAAAGCGCAGTTTACAGGTGTAAATGAGCATTTTGAGCCGGTTTTTAACGCTGTATTGCCAAGCGCAGTAGTTATGCTGAGGTCTCGTTAGATTCGATCGATAAGAAAATTCACCACCTTGATATTCTTGCTTACTCAAGCAAGCCGCGTAAGAACTACCACCCTGTTTTCCTTTGGAATGTTTTCGTATTCCGGTTGAATTTCGACTACTTCAGCCCGCTTTAACGAGCATCAACGATCAGGCCTATTACGTGTTATTGATGCCGACCATAACATGAAATGAAGTTGAATCTTGTAATGGGTGTTTTTTGGATTTATCCATGCAATCTATATTTTATCTACTTATCGCGGGCCAAAAAAAAAGCGCCCTCCCAAATCTATCAACGATAGTTTCGGAAGGGTGCTTTTCACACCAAGTATTACCGGTGTGTTTGTCTTCGGTTATTTTTTCAGAGGTCGAAGCTGCACTGGTAGTTCTGTGTAGGTACGGATCTGTGATGAGTATCCACGAACCGGTTCGCCAACGACTTCAACTTTCTCGAAACGCTTCATTATCTCTTCCCAGGTTACGCGCAGTTGCATCTCTGCCAGGCGGTTGCCCATGCAGCGATGAATGCCAAAACCAAATGAAAGGTGCTGACGTGGTTTGGCACGGTCGATAATGAAATCGTAGGGGCGTTCAATGGCAGCTTCGTCTCGGTTGCCTGAAACGTACCATAGAATCACTTTTTCGCCGGCTTTGATCTGTTTGCCGCCCAGAACAGTGTCCTGAGTTGCGGTACGACGCATGCTGATAATCGGTGTTTGATAACGGATGATCTCAGGTATCATTTTCGGAATGAGACTTGGGTTATTCCTCAGTTTTTGATATTCACCGGGGTTGTCATTCAGCATCACTACACCGCCGGACAGTGAGTTCCGGGTGGTATCGTTGCCGCCAATGATCAATAGCAACAGGTTACCCAGGTATTGCATAGGCTCCATGTTGCGGGTGGCTTCGCCATTTACCAGCATTGAAATCAGATCGTTACCCGGGACTTTAGCCGCTGCGCGCTCGTTCCAGATTTCGGTGAAGGTGGTGAGACAGTCCATCATCGCATCCATCTGCTCTTTGCGGGTCTCGACGACTGCACCGGGCTTGGGGATTGCAGATGCGGCATCGGACCAGAAGGTCAGTTTGCGGCGATCTTCGAATGGAAAATCAAACAGGGTTGCGAGCATTTGGGTGGTTAGCTCAATCGAGACTTTATCAACCCAGTCAAAGGTTTCATTAACCGGTAGCGCATCAAGAATTCCGCAGATGCGTTCACGGATGATGGGTTCCATCAGCGCGAGGTTAGTGGGCGCAACTACAGGCTGAACGACTTTGCGCTGCTCGCCGTGTCGAGGTTCATCCATTGAGATGAACATTTCAATCGGTACATCATCAGGGATATCCGGAATGGAGACGGTTGGCTCTGACGAATAGACATCATGGTTACTTTCAACTTCCATGATGTGTTTATAACTCATTACCGACCAGTAGGGCCCGAAGAGTGAATTGGAGCAGTAGTTAACCGGGTCTTCTTTTCTTAGCCGATCAAGAAACGGCCATACTGTATCGGTTGAATACAGTGCCGGTTGGGTGAGATCGAACTGATCTAGCGGAATGCTGTAGGGGTCTCTATTGAGTAGAGGTTCTGCTTTGACTGTTTTAACCGTGGACATATAATTGTTACCTGATAAAAAAAATCCATATTTGATATACGGCATATTGTGGTTTTAGCCAGTTTAAAAATATTTGTGACTGTATGTATAGTCACTAATACTCAAACTGGGTAGTGTTTTTGAGCGGAACTATTCTAGCGGATCTATGTGGCTATATGGAAAGCTCTATTTAGAGCTATTTCATCTATAGGTATTCCTGCCTGCGTGGATAGACCTACATCTATTAACGCCACCCTCTGGCCATCTCCGCAACCATCGGCTTCATGAAAAATTTATTTTCGGGCATAAAGTCTACCTGGATATTGGCTGCCACCAGCGCATCTCCGACGACCGGGCCGACTGCGGCAGTTTTAATGCTATTAAGTGCTTTGATAAGTGCTTGCTGCACATTGAGTTTGGTTGACACTTTTAATAGCCGGTTGAGTTGTGTGGTGCTGGTGAACACCATGGCATCCACTTTGTGCTGTATCAGCGCCTCGATCAGCTGCTCTACCTGTTGTTGTTCCGATTCACTGGCGTATAGATAGGGTGCAACAGTTTCGACAATAGCGTCTTTCTGTTCGAGAAAGTGGATCAGTTTATGGTTCGGTTCCTGGCCGTAAAGCTGAACCGATACTCGTCGCTGTTCCAGATTTAATGATTCAAAGGTGCTGATAATGCCATCGGTACTGGGATGTGCAGCGGTGAGGCTGGGTGTCATTGAAATGCTGCGCAGCGCAGCAGTTGGTTTGGGGCCACGGGCCAATGTTCTGGTTTGGCTGATGGCTGTGATGAAGGATTCCCTGAGTCCGATCTGTTCAGAAAACTTGAGTAGCCGCCGAATCCCTTCGCCGGTAAAAATAATAAAGTCATCCGGCGGTGTTTCAATAAAGTCCCTGATCCATTGGTCTGCTGCTTCCCGGTTATCCGTATCGTGGATAGAGACCAGAGGGCAGCGTAGGGTCTGGGCACCACGCTGTTCAAACAGGTTGGCCAGTACATCCAGCATTCTGCTTTCCGGGAGAGCAATGGTTTTTCCTGAAAAGGGTTGATCCGGCATCGGGCTTTCCATTATTCCGTGTGAGCATTTGTGGGTCGGGTTTCAACCCGTTCGATCATCTTTAATATTTCTTGTCTTACCAATTCAGGGCGCTCTATCGGTAAGAAGTGTGTGGTATCGGCGACTTCGTAGGCTTTGGTATCAGGCTGTAGCCGTTTGTACTTTTCAACACCGCTTGGATTGCAGGTGGAATGTTTGTCTGCGTACATCAGCAGGGTGGGGCAGCTCAGTTGCTCGATCTTTTCCCATGGGTCGTTTTCGGCGGTTTCAAATGAGCGTGCCTCCCAGGCTGGGGCGCAGCTGAGTTCAACCTGGCCATCTTCCCGTAGCCGTGTGCCACCATCGATGTAGTCCTCAATCCAGCTGCGCCCCCAGGTTTTAAATGCACCACGGCCTATGTAGCTATTTACCGCTTCCTCGCGGGAGGGAAACAGGCTGCGGCGATTACGGGCGGCTTCAGGCAGCGGGTTTTCAATTGGGTTGTAGGGCCGCTCTGGAATGTCACCGACGGTGGGTGGAATCAATCCCTCCACTAAAATTAGTCCCTTGACCAGCTCTGGTCGCTTAACGGCACCGGCAATGCTGATAATAGAACCTACCGAATGGCCCATTAGATATACCGGATGATTGATATGATCGAGCATCCGGTAAAAATCTTCACGGTAGATATCCCATGAATTAAATTCCGACGGGTCTGCCTTTATCGTACCTAGCCCGTGGCCCCGGAGATCGGTGGCGAATACATTCAGATGTTCACACAGCGGAATCAGTAGCTGGCGGTAGGTCTGGGCGTTAAAACCGGTCGCCTGCAACAAATGGAAATAGGGCGCACCTGGCCTGTCGGGGCCTTTCAAATAGGATATGTTGCCATCAGGGGTTTCAAGTTCATGTCGTGTTAACAAAGTTTGCATCGGTTCTTCTTGATGGTTATCGGAGTACCAGTGTATCAAACCTGATGGTTGCAGCGTTCCCGTAGTTCTCCAAAACAAGTATTATGTGCCTGTTATGTACCACTAATAAGATTAATAAAGGTTCTTCTGAGGATGGCAGGTCAAAAAAAAGTAACGGTATTGGGTGGCGGTAGTTTTGGCACCGTATTGGCGAATATTCTGGCCACCAACGGCCATCAAACATGCCTGTGGATGCGAAACCCGAAATCCGCTGAGGAGACGCAGAAATCCCGCGAAAACAGTAAATATCTTCCTGGTTATCATCTGCACGAAAACCTGCGGATTTGTGCTGATTTGAGCGATGCAGTTGCAGATAGTGAACTGGTGCTTTTTTCGATCCCCAGCTCTTCGGTTCGTTCGGTAGCAAAAAAAGTAGCCGCCGATCTTAACGATAATGTCTTCATATTGAGCACCGCAAAGGGTATTGAAGCAGGCAGCTTTATGCTGATGAGCCAGGTGTTAGCGCAGGAGCTACCGGGAAAGCGAATCGGTGCATTAAGTGGCCCCAATCTCGCTAAAGAGATTGCTATGGGGTTTCCCGCCGCATCTGTGGTTGCGAGCAAAGATTCATCTTTCTGTGATTTTGTACAGGATACCCTTGGTAGTGAAATTTTCCGTATCTATTCCGCCGAAGATATCTACGGTATTGAGCTTGCCGGCGCACTTAAAAATATCTACGCCATTGTTACTGGGTTCTCCTCTGCACTGGGCATGGGGCACAATACCAACGGTATGCTAATCACCCGAAGTTTGGCAGAAATGAGCCGACTCGCGGTGCGCCTGGGTGCAAACCCCTTAACATTCCTCGGGCTGGCGGGAGTAGGGGATCTGATTGTGACCTGTATGTCTGATCTGAGCCGTAATTTTCAGGTTGGCTACCAGGTCGGGCAGGGTAAAACGCTGGAGCAGGCGGTGGCGGATATTGGCCAGACAGCGGAAGGGGTGAACACCCTGAAGTTGGTCAAGCTAAAAGCTGAAGAGTTGGATGTTTATATGCCCCTGGTCAACGGGCTGCATAAAATTTTGTTTGAAGATGCGGATGTAGATGAAGTAGTACGAGGTTTGATGCTGGGAGATAAAGCTCAGGATGTAGATTTTGGTCTGGTCAGCGGCTGACGACTGTTTGTTGAGCTTTAGTGCTAGCTAAAATCGCCAATCTACCGATAGCAGGGGCCAAGTTTTTAACCACCCTTTATCCGTTGATCTATGGGAAAAATCTTCAGGTTTTCTACGCTTGTTGTTGATTGTGATCGTGTATTTAAACAGAGACTCACAACCAAATGGCGCGATAATTTCCAATCGTTGATCTGAAGATAAATACACGCCGACGGCGGTTTCAATCTCAACCCAATAGCTCATCGCATTGCTGGTAGAGGAGTAGGGCGAATCGCTATTTCTGATGTGCATGCGAGCCTGATTTTTTACCGACCAAGGTTGCTCATAATCCGCTTTTAATTTGCGCTCAAAGCTTCTATCGCAGTCTTCATCGCAATTATTTGGGTCAAAATAGATAAGATCAATATCGTTGAGCGGTGTGTGATATTCACTACCATGAAGCCTGTCCCACACCATATTACGTACAAAACCTGCTGCCAAACACCAGTCGTTTAGATCCAGTTTGGCAGCAGTTTCTAGCGCATAAAGCCTTTCAGGATCATCCAGAATCCATTGTTTTATCTGGGCTTCATAGCTCATTTCTCGGCTTTTAACGTCGCTCCAGCATTTTTTCCAGATATTGAATTGAGATATCTGCCTGCTGGAAATCACTACGCCGGACAATCTCTTTATGTAGCGGGATGTTGGTTTTCACACCTTCAATCAGCAGTTCGTCCAGTGCAATGGCGGTTCGCGCCAGGGCTGAATCACGATCTTCACCATGACAAATTATTTTCGCGATCAGCGAGTCATAGGTTGGCGGGATGCGGTAACCGCTGTAGAGATGGGAATCGACCCGTACACCGTTACCACCAGGTGCGTGGAAATAGCTTACGTCACCGGGGCTAGGTAAGAAACTTTCCGGGTCCTCTGCATTGATCCTGCACTCGAATGCATGACCATGGATATGAATATCTTCCTGGGTGTAGCGTAGCGGTTGCCCACCAGCAATCAGCAATTGCTCCTTGACCAGATCAACACCGGTCACCATTTCGGTTACCGGGTGCTCCACCTGAATTCGAGTATTCATCTCGATAAAGTAGAACTCACCATTTTCATACAGGAACTCAAAGGTGCCAGCACCCTTGTAGCCAATCTGTATGCAGGCTTTTACACAGGCAGCATAAATACGTTCCCGGGCTTGCGGGTCAACGTTGGGCGCTGGCGCTTCTTCGATCACTTTTTGGTGACGGCGTTGCAATGAGCAATCCCGATCCCCAAGGTGGATCGCATGGCCCTGGCCGTCCGCAAGCACCTGAACTTCAACATGCCGTGGATGCTCGATGAATTTTTCCATATAGATGGTGTCATCACCGAAGAACGCACCGGCTTCAGAACGGGTAACGTAGAGAGAGTTCGGTAGCGCGGCTTCACTCTGTACTACACGCATACCGCGACCACCTCCACCAGCAGCGGCTTTGATGATGATCGGGTAGCCAATCCGCAGCGCAACTTTCTTGGCTTCTTCAATATCATCGGAAAGTGGCCCGTCGGAACCAGGCACTGTGGGAACGCCTGAAGCTTTCATCAACTGAATAGCCTTTACCTTGTCGCCCATCGCCCGAATTACTTCAGCGGATGGGCCAATGAAGGTAAATCCACTCTGCTCGACCTGCTCGGCAAAATCAGCATTTTCAGCCAAAAACCCATATCCCGGGTGAATAGCCACCGCATCCGTGACTTCGGCGGCGCTGATGATTGCAGGGACGTTCAGGTAGCTATCAACTGGACTATCAGGGCCAATACAGACGGATTCATCCGCCAGCCTGACGTGCATAAGGTTTTCATCAACCTTTGAGTGGATGGCGACAGTTCGTATATCAAGCTCTTTACAGGCGCGCAAAATTCGCAGGGCGATCTCGCCACGATTTGCGATAACAACTTTTTCTAGCATGGTGATGTGAATCTCCCCAAAATCTATACAAGGTCTATAGAAGTTCTAGTGTATTCCAACTTTACAGAAGTACCGGGTTATACGATGGTGATCAGAGGTTGATCAAATTCAACCGGGCAGCCATCTTCAACGAGGATGGCTTCAACCGTACCGCTTCGGTCTGTTTCGATCTGATTCATCATCTTCATCGCTTCAACGATGCAGATTACATCACCTGCATTTACCTTCTGGCCCACTTCAACAAACATAGGTGATCCCGGTGCAGGGGAGCGATAGAAGGTGCCGACCATCGGTGAAGTTACTGCATTTTCATTGCTCACATCAGGCTTGCCAGCGGGGCCAGGCTGCTCAGGTGCAGGCGCAGCACCTGGAGCTGCGTGAACGACGGCTGGAGCAGGTTGATGATATACAGGAGCCGCAGCGGGCGAGCGCAGTACAATACGTACAGACTCTTCGCCTTCGTTGATCTCTAACTCTTCAATTCCTGATTCTTCAACTAATTCAATCAGTTTTTTTATTTTTCGAATATCCATAGATCGGTCTCATTTTTATCTAAACGGTGAACTGAATGTAAAGCTAGCCTTTTTCATCGAGCATTTGAATGGCTGCGTCGAGGGCTAATGTATAACTGGTTTTTCCAAAGCCACATATGACTCCCTCGGCAATGTCCGAGAAATAGGAGTGAGCGCGGAAGGATTCGCGTTTGTGTACGTTTGAAAGGTGTACTTCGATAAAAGGGATGTTAACCGCCAGCAGTGCATCCCTGAGGGCTACGCTGGTGTGGGTGAAGGCTGCCGGGTTAAAAATTATAAAATCGGTAGATTCGGTTCGGCTGTTGTGGATTCGTTCAATTAGCTGGTGTTCAGCGTTTGACTGGAAGCAATCAAACTCATGCCCTGCGGTTTTGCAGCGCTCAGCTAATGTTTGATTGATCGCCTCAAGGTTTTCGCTACCGTAGTGCCCGGGCTCACGTTCGCCAAGAAGATTCAGGTTGGGGCCGTGCAGGGTAAGAAATTTTGCCATTGGTATCAGACCTGCCTTATATCTCTGGTTGGAAAACTGCCAACGCAGCTAGTGAAAATTGCTCGGCGATTTTCCTCTCTTTTTTTTTATAGCACGAGAGGTTTGTCGATAGACTCTTCAAAAACTATTTGTTGTTTGATCTTTTCAGTTCAGGGCGTTTGCCCCGAGAGAGTGATCAATTTTATGATTCACTTTGTCGTGTTTTCTGGCCGGAATTTCCCGCTAAAACACGTTAGTTTGACGCTAACTCCTGCAAAAATTGCAGAGGAGGTTGCTAAGGTGCAATTGTGGTTTTTTTTATTATTTATTTCAACGATTATTTAGTGTTTTTTCGTGATTTAGCGCAATTTGAAGCTGATTGAGCAGGGATTTGACATCAACTTCTCCGATCGTACGAAATTCCGGCACTTCTACACCGGTTGAGTCGAAAAACACCAGTGCCGGTGGCCCAAACAGTTTGAAACGGTTGAGTAGCTGTTGATGAATTGCAGTATTGTCGGTGATGTCCGCACGTACCAGCAGGAATTTTTGAAGTGCTGAGGATACCTGTGGATCAGTGAAAACCTGATTTTCCATTACCTTGCAGGAGATACACCAGTCGGCATAGAAATCGATCATCAACGGCTTGCCCTGCTGCTTGGCCTGATCGACTAATTTTTCCAGCTGAGCAGAGTTATCCGCCGGGTAAAACGTCAGCTCTGAATGAGATGTAGTGTTTGCTGATCTGGCTCCGGATTGCAGCGGCTCTAGTGGGTTGAGTGGGTTGCCTCCTCCAAGTGTCGCGCCAACAATTAGAATGCTGCAATAGATGGCCATGATAAGGGCTGCGCTTTTACGGAACACAACCGACAGTCGGGAGCTGGTCTCGTTGGTGATCTGTAGGAAGCTGGCGGTTCCGGCAAGTAACAGGGCCCATAGAATAAGGGTGAGTTGACCCGGTAGAATTCTTTCCAGCAACCAGATGGCAACACCTAGAAGCAGAATACCAAAAAAGGTTTTTACATCATCCATCCAGCCGCCGGATTTGGGCAACAGATGACTGCCAAGGGTTGCGATCACAATCAACGGAGCACCCATGCCTAATCCAAGCATCAGAAGTGCCAATGCACCAATGGTGGCGTCACCTGTTGTGCTGATGTACACCAATGCAGCAGCAAGCGGTGCGGATACGCAGGGCGAGACCACCAGTGCAGAAAGCACACCCATAACAGATGCGCCAATGAGCGTGCCACCCTCCTGTTTGCGGCTCAGGGCATCGACTCGGTTTTGAAGACCTGAGGGCAGGCGTAATTCGTAATAGCCAAACATCGAAAGGGACAAGCCGACAAAAAAGAGTGCGAATATGGAGAGCAGCAAGGGCGACTGCAGGCGTGCCTGCAGGTTGAGCTGCGCGCCAAAATACCCCATCAGTGCTCCGGCAACGGTAAACGCCAGTGCCATTCCCAGTACGTAACTGCCAGACAACAGGAATGCGCGGGATCGGCTGGGGGTTTTGTCCTGCCCAATCACCACGCTGGACAAAATTGGAATCATTGGCAGTACACAGGGGGTAAAGGTCAATCCGATACCAGCAAGGAAAAACAGTACAATGATTTTCGCTAAGGTGGCCTGATTGAGAAGCGCTAGCAGCTGGTTTTCATTGTCCGGGTTTTCAGCAACTGCTTCGGTGGGTTGAGGCTGGTTCTGGAGTGAGTCATTGTCTACAGTAGACGGCAATGGAGTATCAGAGCCGCTGCTTTCACCGGTCTGGCCTATTTCAAAGTAGCGGGTGGTGGGTGGATAGCACAGTCCCGCATCCGCACACCCCTGGAAAACCACCTTGATTTTATAGGGCTGGTTGGTTGTATTGTTGAGCAGCAGGGTGGTTACGATCGAATCGTGATACACCTCTGTTTCGCCGAAATATTCATCATTTTTCAGTTGACCATCGGGCAGTTCAATTTTATTGATCGAAACCTGTTGCGTGGGCTCGACTGAGAATTTGAAACGGTCTCGGTAAAGGTAGTAGCCTTCAGTAATCTGCCATTGGGTCGAGATTTTATGGGGTTGTTGATCGGTATTGGTTTCTAGAAGTACCGGGCGAAAGGCCTGGTCTACCGGTAGAAACTGGTCATTGGCACTGTTGAAGAAATCATCTGCGGTTGACGACTGAGTGAGAGGATCCGGCCCTGAGGCAAACACCAGCGACGTATATAATGAGGTGCAGATAACGAAGGTCATCAGCACTATATTTCGGAAAAAAATAGCGGGAAGCGTATTGGATAAACTGGATGAAAAATTCAATGCTTAGAGCCCTTGCAATGGTTTAGTGCCTGCGACTGGTTAAATGAAAATCAGTGAGTCACCAGCGACTGTGTTGAGTATTGAATATAGTCCAGTAATATTTTTGCGCCTTCGCGCTGCAGGGTATCCGGTTCCGCATCCTTGTCATTTTTTGTCTTTTCGGACAGTTCCAGTTCACTGGCTGCTTTTAACTCAGCGTAGTCCGCATAGGGCTTGTCACCCTGGGATTTGCGCAGTGTGTTCTCCAGGTCAAGCGCCCACTTTTCATTCTTGTTGATCTCAGCCTTACGGACGGACACATTTAGTGGAAGTTCGGTAATCTTTTGCTGTTCCTGAAGGTGCGCTATTCGTTCTACCAGGTAGTGAAACTCGGGGTCCTGTTTGGCTCGTTGCTGGTGTAGCTCGGTGAGCTTTGGTATCAGCGGTTCGATCTCCGCAAGGGAGTTGTATGAAGCGGAGCGTATCTGATCCCAGGGCAGGGCTTCGGGCAGTGAACTTTCGCCAATTTTTTCTATATCCATACTTTCAGGGAAATAGATGTCGGGAAGTACACCGCGATTCTGGGTGCTGTTTCCTGATACCCGATAGAATTTGGCCAGCGTCAGTTTTATCTGCCCCTGTTCGACCGGGAGAATAGATTGCACGGTACCTTTTCCAAAGGTTTGGCCGCCAACGATAATACCGCGGTTATAGTCCTGAATAGCACCGGCGAAAATCTCTGAAGCTGATGCACTAAGGCGGTTAACCATTACCACCAGTGGGCCATCGTAAAGTACGCCAGAATCCGAATCACCCAGTACGTCGATTCGGCCACTGGTATTTCGGATCTGTACCGTAGGACCCTGCTTGATAAACAGCCCGACAAGAGAGTTCACCTCCTGTAGCGATCCGCCGCCGTTGTTTCTCAGGTCAATGACCAGGCCGTCAATGTTGTCTTTTTTAAGCTCCTGTATCAGTTTTCTGACGTCGCTGGTGGTGCTTTTGTAGTTTGGATTGCCTTCACGATAGGCTTTGAAATCAAGGTAGAAAGTAGGCAGGCTGATAATACCGACCTTCCTTTTTTGACCATTGTGTTCCAGTTCGAGCAGATCCGCTTTAGCGGATTGATCTTCCAGCTTCACCTGATTGCGTACAATCTGGATAGTTCTGGATGGTTTGCTTTCGGAGCCACCAGGAATGATGGTCAACCGTACGGTGGTGTTTTTCTTGCCACGAATAAGATCCACTACATCATCCAGTCGCCAACCCACAACATCAATCAACTCGCCGGTTTTACCCTGACCGACAGCGATAATATGATCCGTTGCTTTCAATTGTCCGGCTTTATCCGCTGGGCCTTCAGAAACCAGTCTGATGACTTTGGTATGTTCATTCTCCATTGTCAGCACAGCGCCGATACCTTCGAGCGAAAGGCTCATGTTGATATCGAAGTTTTCAGACAGTCTGGGGGAAAAGTACTGGGTATGAGGGCCATAACTTTGAGACAAGGCCATCATGTAGTTTTGAAAAATATCCTGACTGCGGGTTTTTGACAGGCGGTTCAGACGGCTTCGGTAGCGTTTGATTAGTTTTTGCTGAATATCGTCGGTTTCGGAATCCGAGAGCTTCTGGGACAGGATGTTGTTTTTAACACGTTTACGCCAAATCTCATCCATCTCTTCGAGAGTAGCAGGCCAGACCGCATTTTTTCGATCAATATTGAAGAATTCATCGGTATCAAACTGGACAGTGTCGTAGCGGTTTTCCAGATAATTAATGACGAAGATAAGCCGTTCGATACGTCGTTGTTGATAACGATTAAAAATTTCGTAGGCGGCGTCCAGATCACCTTTTTTCAGGTTGTCGTCGAGTTGATATCGATAGCGTTCGAACTGTTCGATATCGGCTGCAAGGAAGTGAAGGTGGCTTGGGTCCAGCAGTTTCAGGTAGTTGTTGTACACAGAGCTGGATAATTTGTTATCAATCGGTACGCGGCGGTAGTGGCGTTCGCGTAGCTTGTCCAGAATATCAACAGCAGTTTCCCTATAGAGTGGTTCTGGAGCAAACTCCTGATAGTAGTCAGAGATAGTAAGGTGTGTGGAGTTTTTATTTGCGTGGATGCCGCTAGCGAAGCCGCTACAAACAAGTGTTATTAGAATCGTACACTGTTGAAATTTATTCATTATAAGGAAGTAACCCTGACCTGGGAGATGGATTCTTTAATTCTACGCCAAAAATTGGCCTGTAGAGCGATAAAATAGTAACAGCGTTATTCGGTTCACAGTTCATCACAACTATTTCGAATCAAGTTGAATCACCATTAGAGCACAGTAGATCTTTTAAGTTCGTTTATGCCCTACACTTTAAATCGATTATTACGGCGCAACGGAGCAAACAGGCCGGTTTGAAATCGATTAGCAGGTTGGTTAAAGTGTGCGCCTTACTGCTGGAGACCACTGCATAACGTAGCGAGCGCAGGCAAGACAAGGCAAAAATTAGCGAAAAAGCGCAGTTTACAGGTGTAAATGAGCATTTTGAGCCAGTTTTTAACGCTGTATTGCCAAGCGCAGTAATTATGCTGAGATCTCTGCTGGTCAGAATCACTATCTGAGGATGGTGTTCTGTCATTGCTCAATTAATCTGTGGGTATTCAATTGTCTGAATTATTGGCCGAAGGTCTATTTCTCATGCTGTTCGGCATGGGCACCGTCATCACGTTTTTGACTATTCTGGTGCTGATGACCAAGGTTATGTCGGCGCTATTGCTCCGTTTTGGGCTTGCAGATGTTGAGCTTCCAGGTGCCGGGTTACAACCGATTGCCCCATCTAATAGTAATTCACAGCAAGATGAAGAAGTGGTGGCTGTTATAACAGCTGCGATTCAGCAGTTCCGTTCGCGCCACAAGTAGCGAACTTACTGTATTAATTTGTCCGGGCGTACCGCGCCCATTACAAGAAGGTCTTTACCATGAGTGAAGCAGTTAACCCTGTCGGCATTACCGAATTAGTCCTGCGCGATGCGCATCAATCCCTGCTAGCAACCCGTATGCGTATCGACGATATGCTGCCTATCGCAGAAAAACTGGATCAGGTTGGCTACTGGTCGATTGAATCCTGGGGTGGCGCAACATTTGATGCCTGTATCCGCTATCTGGGTGAGGACCCCTGGGACCGCATTCGTGAACTCAAAAAAGTAATGCCGAACACCCCGCAGCAGATGCTGTTTCGTGGCCAGAATATTCTTGGTTATCGCCACTATGCGGATGATGTAGTGGATAAATTTGTCGAGCGGGCAGCGGTTAACGGTATTGATGTATTCCGCGTTTTTGATGCGATGAACGACCCTCGCAACCTTGGTCAGGCGATACGGGCGGTTGTGCGGCAGGGTAAACATGCCCAGGGAACGATCTCCTACACGGTTAGTCCGGTTCACACCCTTGACAACTGGGTTGATCTGGCCCGACGGCTGGAAGATATGGGTAGCCACTCTATCTGTATCAAGGATATGGCAGGCCTGCTTAAACCATACGTTGCTTTTGAGCTGGTTACCCGGCTCAAGAAAGCGGTGAATATTCCAATCCATATGCAGTGCCACGCGACCACCGGGCTTTCAACCGCCTCCGCTTTGAAAGCGATTGAAGCGGGTATCGATAACGTTGATGCAGCAATCTCCTCCATGAGCATGACCTACGGGCACTCTCCTACCGAATCACTGGTTGCGATGCTTGAAGATACGGATAGAAGCACCGGTCTGGATATTATGCAACTTGAAGAGATTGCAGCGTATTTTCGCGAAGTTCGACTCAAATACGCCAATTTTGAAGGCGCATTAAGAGGTGTAGATTCACGGATTCTGGTGGCACAGGTTCCAGGTGGCATGTTGACCAACATGGAAAACCAGCTACGTGAACAAAATGCCCAGGATCGCCTTGATGAAGTGCTGGCTGAAATCCCCCGTGTTCGAAAAGATCTTGGTTATATTCCACTAGTCACACCCACTTCTCAGATTGTCGGCACCCAGGCAGTGCTCAATGTACTTAGCGGTGAATCCTACAAAACCATTACCAAGGAAACAGCCGGCGTACTGAAAGGCGAATATGGCGCGGCTCCTGCTGAGGTCAATAAGGGCCTTCAGGCTAAAGTGCTGGCAATTGGTGAAGAGCCGATCACCTGTCGCCCCGCAGATCGACTGGATCCAGAGATTGATAAACTTACCGATGAACTCAAGGAACTGGCGGGTAAGAAGGATATTAAACTGGCGGATGAGTTCATTGATGATGTGCTCACCTATGCACTATTCCCGCAAATTGGTTTACGTTTTCTTGAAAACCGCGGTAACGCGGATGCATTTGAACCCGCTCCGGGTACAGAAGCGGCTGCGGCAACTGAACCTTCGAAGCCAACGGAACCTTCAGATGTCGAATGCTACAGCGTTCGTGTAAACGGCAAAGCCTATGTGGTTGAAGTAGCTGAGGGCGGTGAGCTGGGTGATATCACACCGGTTCTTCCGGAAATGGGCGCTGCCGCCACTACGCCAAGTGGCGAGCCGATTGCGGCACCGCTGGCCGGGAATATATTCAAGGTACTGGTGTCCCCCGGGCAGCAGGTTCGCGAAGGTGACGTGATCGTCGTGATGGAAGCGATGAAAATGGAAACCGAGATCCGTTCTACCCGTGCCGGTGTCGTTGATGTGATCAGCATCAAGGAAGGCGATGCGGTGGTTGTAGGTCAAACTTTGATAAGCCTCAACTAGTGTGTTGTTTAAACTACCCTCGGGATTTCGGAAATGGATAAAGTAATACAGCTGTGGGTTGATTCAGGGTTATATCAGATGGCGCCGGGTCAGGCGGTCATGATGGCGATATGCCTGTTTCTACTTTATTTGGCGATTGTTAAGCAGTTTGAACCACTTTTACTGCTGCCTATCGGTTTTGGTGGCCTGCTAGCCAATATTCCCGGTGCAGGCCTCGCCGTTGGAGATGGCATTCTTCATATGATTTACGGTGTAGGCATCACTACCGGTGCCTTCCCGTTGATTATATTTATGGGTGTCGGTGCCATGACCGATTTTGGCCCACTGCTGGCTAACCCAAAAACCCTCCTTTTGGGCGCAGCGGCTCAGTTTGGTATTTTTGCTACCCTGCTAGGGGCTGTAGGATTGACCGAGTTGGGTTTGATGGAATTCACCCTTAGAGAGGCTGCAGCCATCGGTATTATTGGTGGTGCGGATGGGCCTACGGCGATTTACGTTGCCAGTAAGCTCGCCCCGGAGCTACTGGGGGCTATTGCCGTTGCTGCTTATTCCTATATGGCGTTGGTGCCGTTGATTCAGCCTCCAATTATGAGGTTGCTGACCACTGAGGCGGAGAGATCGATCGAGATGACCCAGCTTCGGGAAGTCTCGAAAACCGAGAAAATTGTCTTCCCGTTGATGTTGCTGTTACTGGTGGCTTTACTGCTACCAAGTGCTGCTCCGCTGCTTGGCATGTTCTGTTTCGGAAACCTGATGAAGGAATCGGGAGTAGTGGATCGTCTGAGCGATACGACTCAAAACGCCCTGATCAATATCGTAACGATATTCCTGGGTCTGGGTGTGGGTTCAAAATTGATGGCCGATACGTTCCTTGATGTTCAAACCCTCGGTATTCTTGGGCTAGGTATTGTCGCCTTTGGTATCGGTACTGCGACCGGCGTACTGATGGCCAAGTTGATGAACAAGATCAGTGGTGGAATCAACCCACTTATTGGTGCGGCGGGTGTATCCGCGGTGCCGATGGCGGCTCGTGTGGCCAACAAGGTAGGACTCGAGTCGAATCCTCATAATTTCCTGTTGATGCATGCGATGGGCCCAAATGTGGCAGGGGTGATTGGTTCTGCGGTTGCGGCGGGTATTATGATCAACTACTTGGGTTAGCCCGCAGCTTGGCCCTCATCAGTACCATTTAAATAATCGTCCAGATCCATCACGGAAAGCGGTTCGCTGAATAGATAACCCTGGCCAATGACACAGTGTTTTTTACGTAGGAAATCCATCTGCTCTTTTGTTTCAACGCCCTCTGCAACGGTTTCCAGCCCAAGGCTGGATGCCATTGCGATGATCGCAGAGACAATTGCGGCATCCTCACTATTGCTGTCTACATCTGAAATAAAGGCCCGGTCAATCTTGATGACATCTATCGGGAATTTCTTCAAATAGCTCAATGAAGAGTATCCGGTTCCAAAATCATCGACCGATATTTTTATACCCAGTTGTTCCAGCTTTCTCAGGGTCTCGGTGGTCTCTTCGATATCGGTCATGATCACCCGTTCGGTCAGTTCCAGCTCCAGAAGGTGATGCGGTATATCGTATTGTTCGAGATTGGTTAGCAGATCGCCAATAAAATTGGGCTGACTAAACTGTCGCGCAGAAATATTTACAGCGATGGGTATGTGAAAACCTCTGTTTAGTAAATAATTAATTTGCTTGCAGGCTTGCTGTATAACCCAGTTGCCAATGGGCACAATCAGACCCGATTCTTCAGCAAGGGGAATAAAATGATCGGGCTGAATCCAGTCGCCGTCGGTGCCCTGCCAACGAATGAGCGCTTCAAGTCCCACCACTTCCTGAGTTTCCAGATTCAATTGTGGCTGATAGTAAAGCTCAAATTCATTTTGCTCTAAAGCTCGATGGAGCTTGCTGGATATCGTCAGGCTGTCAAGGGATTCCTGCTGCATTTGGTGGTTGTACACCAGGTGCTTGCCGCGACCCTGAGCTTTTGCCTGATATAGTGCTATATCCGCATGCTGTATTAACTGCTCTGCGTTAACAGAGTGTTCCGGAAAACATGCGATGCCAGCACTGAATGACTGGGTGATCTCTCGACCTGCGATATGAAATGGTTTCGATAAACCTTTCCGTAAACGATCAATGATCTGTGATGCAGTGTCGCTTTGTCCATGGTCGGACACCAGCAAACAAAATTCATCCCCACCATAATGGCAGACCAGATCCTGATGCGTTCGTGAAATGACACGTGAAACCGGATCGTATTCACGTACATTTTTTGATAATCGGCTAGCGATTTGCTTTAACAGCTCGTCACCATTTGCGTGACCGAGGCCCTCGTTTACTCGCTTGAAAAAATCTAGATCAATGATAATCAAGGTGAGGTTTTCACCATTTCTGGATGCCCGCGCTAATGATTGATCCAGATGCTTCCTGAAACTTGATTTTGATGGAAGGTCGGTCAGCGGGTCGTGACTGTTCGCGTGTTCCAGCTCCTGGTTTTTTTCATCGATCAGTTTTTCCAGGTAGTCATTTTGTGTGTTGATCTGTTGATACAAACGCTGCGAATGCAGCGCATAGGTAATATGCTGTAGTGCTGCACTGAGTAAACGTTGATAGTGTTTTTTAAATGCTTTTGGCGAGGGAATTTTGGCCAAAAACATACCGATAGTCTTGCCGGGGATCGATAAACGGGCCAATACTATTGAATCACCCGATATATTTTTTAGTTGAATCTGATCGCTCTTCAATGCCCAGCCAAAATCACCGCTCACTATCATCGATTCCATGGCGCATTGCAGCGGGTGCCTGGCCTCTTTGTGACTGACCCAGTTCAGAGAAAATTCCGACGAGCTTTCGTTGATCAGACAAAATCCATATTGCCCAATCTCTGGAATCCGATCCAGGTATGGTGCTGATTTTTTCAGGATTTCCTGGCGGTTGGCACAGCCCTCGATACCTTCCTGTATTTGGCTGATCCCCGATAGTACGTCAAATTCTTTCAGGTGCCAGCGCTCCATCGACTCCAAATGAGCTACCCGCTGCTGCAGGTATTGTTTGTCCTCGTTCTCCTGTGGAGGATTATATGGCGGTTTGTGCATGTGCATCGACTGGGTTACAGAAACAACCCAGATACTTCCTGATATTGACGATCTGTTTGATCAATTAGCTCGCCGAGGGCGGATTCCGGAATATCCAGACGTTGCCAGAATGCGTCGATAAGCGGAGGTACGTACTGTTCGCCACTGGAGCCTATGCTGAGGCCATTTACCATCCAGTCGGCAACGTGAATACATTCTGGAAGAATCGACATCGGGATGTCTGTTTGCGGGCCGTGCTGGAAGTGAACCGCTTGTTGTTGAGCTAAAGGAAGCTTCCAGTTTCTAAGTAACGCATAGCCGACGTGGGCGTGATTAAAGCCCATGATCTCATTTTCCGCCTCGTACAAAGGGATCTTTTTTTCAAGTGAAAGAGTGGTGGTTTGTTCTGCAATTTCGGGGAATTCGGTAAACAAAATTAGTCGACCAAGGGCGTGGAACAGACCCGCCAGATAATACTGTTCGTAATCTCGCCTCCCTAAGTAGATTGCAATGACACGGCAGGCGATACCACAGGCAATACTGTGCTCCCAGAACTCCCGCATCGTGATAAACGAAATATTCTCGCTTTTGAACATATCAATGACAACGGTTGCCATTGTTAACTCTTTCAATTGTCGTGTGCCTATCAGCATCAATGCGCGTTCAACGGTATTGATTTCAGTGGGATGGCTATAGAATGCGCTGTTAGCTATCCTCAACAGCCGGGCCGCTAGTGCCGGATCTGAGTGGATGATCTCTGCTGCATCGTTCAGAGACGAAGAGGGAGATGCGATGGTTTCCTCAAGTCTGAAATAAATATCTGGCAGCGAAACCAGCTTTGGATTGTGCCCAACGATGACATCCGCTGTTAGTTCCGTCATCTTGCTTTTATTCATTAACTGCATTACTGCTCCAAATGTCGCGTGTTAATTCAACTACTGCTTTGTGGTGAGTTGGGTAGCGATGGGATTGGCGTTCGGCATATTCGGCATAGAGGGGTTACTTCCTTATTTGGTGCCTAAATAATTTGGCTAGTTGAAAATGGGTCAAATCACATACAATTTACCAATGATGGATTTAAGAATAGACTAAAAAACAAACTACGCGCCGCTAATGCGGTACACAATAATAAAAACTGTTCCTGTCATCGCGATGCGGTGAAAAGGAGTAAAAATGGAGAATGCAATGAGTCAGCCGATTCAAACTCAGCTTGTAAATGGGATGTTGATCCTTGCCCCTGCTGACAGTAAAGCCACCCTGTTGTGGGGCGACGGAATTGAAGCGATCGCTTCAAAAATTTCCTCTCTTGGCCAGGATGTGAAATCCGTACTGCTGTGTGGCGATGAAGCACTTTACTTTCGAACAACCGAACAGATGCAAAAGGGCTATACAGATCAGGGACTTCAGGCAGCTGATCAACTAATAGCTGCGCTGGATAGTTGCACAGTACCCGTGATCGCACTAATGGATGGCAGGGTTAATGACTTTGGCTGGCAGCTGGCTCTTTGCTGTGATTATCGGGCCGCCACCCCAGCTACAACAATGGATTTTGACCTGCTTAAATTGGGATCAATTCCGGGGTTTGGCGGTAGTCAACGGTTACCTCGGCTGGTGGGTATGAAGGCTGCAGCAGGGTTGCTCAGCGGGTCACGACCGCTATCGGCAATGGCGGCGCACCAGATGGGTCTGATTGATCTTCTCGAGGAAGCAGAAATTGATTTAACCACAACTGCTGTTCCGGCCTCGATCAGCTCATTGAATCTGGATGGCCACAGAGAACTCATTCCTCAGGATTCAGAAGAGGATGGCGCAGTTTTAGATAAATTGAAGGCCACCTTTGCACGAAGAAGATCTGCACAAGTTGCACCTCGCAAACTGGTTCAGGCCCTGACCACTGCGCTGGATACGGAATTAAACGCAGGGTTGGCGCTAGAGCGATTACTCTATCTGGAGATGCAGAAAAACGAACAGTGCCAGGCCCTTAGCTATCTTGCTGTAAGTGAACAACTGGCAAATCATATTCCCGGTTTAGCCGAAGGCATCGAAATCCCCGCGATTAAATCCGCCGCTATTATTGGATCCGGCACCATGGGTGGCGGTATCGCCATGTGTTTTGCCAACGTCGGTATTCCTGTCACCATTATTGATAATGCCGATGAAAATCTTCAACGCGGCCTTGGGATTATCAAACGTAATTACGAAATCAACGTAAAGCGCGGCAGCATCAGCCAACAACAGATGGATCAGCGTTGGGGGCAGGTCAATGGATCACTGGATTATCAGGATATTGCAGACGCAGATATCGTCATCGAAGCTGTATTTGAAGATATGGCGTTGAAAAAACAGATCTTCACAAAACTGGATCAGGTGATGAAACCCGGTGCACTGCTTGGCACCAATACCTCCGGCCTCAATATCGATGAAATTGCCTCCGCGACCAAACGTCCCGGAGACGTGATAGGCCTGCACTTCTTTAGCCCTGCCAACGTGATGAAGCTGCTTGAAGCGGTACGTGGTGATAAGGTCAGCGATCAGACCATTCTGCGGGCAATGAGCCTCGCCAAAACCATTAACAAGGTCGCCGTGTTGGCGGGTAATTGCCCAGGATTTATCGGTAACCGAATGATCCGTGGCTATATGCAGCAAGGTGCCAATTTAATACTGGAAGGCGCAACCATTGAACAGGTTGATCGCGTAGTGGTGCAATTTGGCATGCCGATGGGGCCCTTCACAATGGGTGATTTGACCGGCCTTGATGTTGGCTGGCGTGCACGCCTCGCCAGTGGCAAAGCAGCGGGCATGACCGATCACCTGCCTAATAAATTGTGTGAAATGGATCGTTTCGGGCAAAAAAGCAGCGCAGGTTATTATCGTTACGAAGAGGGTAGCCGAAAGCCCATCGTGGATCCCATGGTTGAAGAGCTGGTGGTACAGATCTCCAACGAACAAGGTATCCAGCGGCGTGAATTTGATGATGAGGAAGTACTACGCAGATGTTTGTATCCGCTTATCAATGAGGGTGCGAAAATCATCGAGGACGGTATGGCGATTCGCGCTAGCGATATCGATACGGTTTACGTGAATGGCTACGGCTTTCCCGCACATCGCGGTGGTCCCATGTACTGGGCCAATCAAATTGGGCTCGACAAGGTGTATCAGGAGATCGAAGCCTACTATCAACAGTTTGGTGATTTCTGGAAACCGGCCAATTTACTAAAGGAGCTGGCAGAAAAACAGCAACCCTTTTCGTAAAACCGCCCCGAGCTAATGTCCACCCTGTGCGGTTTTGATAGATTTCGCTAACAATGAATTTTATAGTGGTAGCACAGCGTTGTTTGGTATTGCGTTTTTACACCGTCCGGCGCACAAAATAATAATAAAAAAGCTGCTGTCCCATTTCATGTGAATGGGGCTGATGGCTGGAGGCGATCAGATGAAAGGTGGACCACTCGAAGGAATCAGAGTACTCGAACTTAGTCAGATTATCGCTGGGCCATTTTGTGGCCAAAATCTGGCTGATATGGGGGCAGATGTAGTAAAAATTGAGCCTCCTGGCGGCGAAGGGATGCGAGTGCTCGGGCAGTTTACACCGGGCGAAAGCAAATCTTTTCACGCGCTGAATCGTGGCAAGCGAAGTATTGTGCTAGATCTGAAGAACTCCGAAGCCCAGGCAATCGTGCACCACATGATTACTGATTTTGATGTGTTTATCGTCAATTCCCGATTCGGTGTGACCAAACGTCTTAATATTGATTACGATACCCTCAAAAAGCATCGCCCCGATCTGGTTTATCTCGATAATACCGGATATGGAAGCAGTGGCCCCAGTGCCGAACGCTCCGGGTCTGATATTGTCGCCCAGGCCTTTTCCGGTCTGATGGCGGGTGATAAAAAAATCGATGAAATAGGCGCGCCGTCTGCGATTTCCGCATCACCTATAGGAGACTACACAGCCGGTTTGGCAGGGGCAATGGGTATTGTTTCTGCGCTATTCCATCGACAAAAAACCGGCGAAGGTCAATTGATAACCTCGTCGTTACTGCAGGCAGCACTGGCTATTCAGGGTACATCGGTCAGCAAACTACCGATGGCCGACAAAATCATGCTTGATCCAATGATGGAAAAGGTAAAAGCGATTCGTGAACGTGGCGGCAGTTATGCCGAACAGTTAGCGGCAAAAACCCACATGATGGGAAGCTCCATGCGCCTTTATTACGGCGGATATCCGGTAAAAGACGGTGCGATATTGTTGGGTGCGTTGACCCCACGAAATCGAGAGCAGATGCGCAGAGCTTTAGGGATTGAAGATGAACCCACCGGATCACCGGATTTTAATCCACTGGACCCGGCAAATGACCCTGTCGTTGAAACTGTATTTGAAAAAATTCAGTCGATCATGCGCGAAAAAACCATGGATGAATGGATTGAGGTTTTTGATCAAGAAGGGGCACCGGTCGGAAAAGTGAATATGCCTGAAGAGATGGTTCACGAAGAGCAGGTTAAGGAGATGGGTTATATGTACGACTATGACCATCTGGTAACCGGCCCGGAACTGATGCCTGGGCCAGTGGTGAATATGTCGCTGACACCCACGGGTACCGAAAATCCGGCACCACCCCTGGGTCATCACACGGATGAAATTCTCGCCGAGCACGGTTATGATAGCTCCACGATTACCGCGCTACGAGAGGGCGGAGCGGCTCATTAGAACAGAGCCAGCAGCGGCTAAAAATACCACAGACGAATACCAATTATTTTAAAAATAGAGCATGATTTTATGGCAAGTTTAGATCAATTTCGTAGCGAAACCCGTAGCTGGCTAGCAGCCAACTGTCCTGCCAGTATGCGTGAAAAAGGTGCAGGTGCAGACAACCCCTACACACGAAAAAAACGCTCCGGTGATTCCCTACTGTGGTTAGAAACCATGGCAGGCAAGGGTTGGGTCGCTCCAACCTGGCCTACCAAATACGGTGGCGGCGGACTGTCTGAAGGTGAAAATGCCGTCCTGCGTGAAGAGATGGCGGCCATAAACGCACCGGCTCCGTTGGCAGGCATGAGTTTGACCATGATCGGGCCAACTCTGTTAGAGATGGGTAATGAAGAACAGAAGCAACGGCACCTTCCCGGAATCACCTCCGGTACTGTGCACTGGTGTCAGGGTTACAGTGAGCCAAATGCCGGTTCTGATTTGGCCAATCTGCAAACCAAAGCAGAAGACAAGGGTGACCACTTTATTATTAATGGCAGCAAAATCTGGACCTCCGGTGCAATGCACGCGGACTGGATGTTCTGCCTCGTACGTACCGATCCCAACGTCAAAAAACAGAAGGGTATCAGCTTCGTACTGTTCCCCATGACAGACCCAGGCGTAAGCTACAAACCGATCCGCTTGATCAACGGTGAAGCACCTTTCTGTCAGGTATTCTTTGACGACGTGCGTGCAGAAAAAAGCGAGCTAATTGGCAAGATCAACGAAGGCTGGACCGTCGGTAAACGCCTGTTACAACACGAGCGTAGCTCAATCGGCGGCGGCGGAAACCACCGTTTAGGTACAGATATCACCCTGCTAGATATTGTTCGTGAGTATCGCGGTGATGAAAATGGAAAACTCGATGATCCAATTCTACGGCTGCAAGTAATTCAGCAAGAGATGGATGTCGCAGCCTTTGGTGAAACCACAAAGCGTATCGCCGATGAAGCTGAGTCAGGTATGACTCCGGGTTTCGCTACCTCCATGATCAAACTTTACGGCTCAGAAATGAACAAGAACAATACCGAGCTAATGGTCTCCATCATGGGACCACAGGGTTTGGGTAGTTACAAAGATACCGATAATTTTACCGCCAGAGAGCACATTGTCACCGCCGCCTGGTTAGGTAACAAGGCTTCCACCATCGCCGGTGGTTGTTCTGAAGTGCAGCTGGATATCATCGCCAAACGGATTCTCGAACTGCCCAGCGCGTAACTCCATTAGCCGTCGGTGATTCACCGGCGACTACCTTTCGGGGAGATGTTCTTTCTCCTCCGTTTTGCTCATCGATTTTGATACTAGCCAATTCGGCATATACCATATTTCAATACTGTAGATACTAAACTGGTATTAGACCTCGCTTTTCAGTTCTCGTCAGTTGATTATTTTTCATTGTTTGATTACATTGTATTACAACGTAGTTATGTGGTGGAGATGTTATGGGTGTTACGAGTGTAAGGCTTCAACCGGAGATAGAAGATCCACTGAAGGATTTATCAAAAAGGCTTGATAGAAGTAAAAGCTATCTAATCAATCAGGCTGTCAAAGAGTTCCTGGCTAGGAACTCCCTTGAAGAGCAGCGCTGGATAGAAACCCTGGATGCTCTTAATTCAGTTAAATCCGGAAAATTGGTCGAGGAAAAACAGGTCAATGACTGGCTCGAAAGTTGGGGCACGGATAATGAGCTCGAACCTCCGAGTGTATGAAGGTTTCATATACAGAGGAAGCGCTAAACGACTTAAAGAGGCTCAGGGAGTTTATTGAAGTGAAAAATCCGGTAGCGGCTCAGCGCATCGCGACCTCAATACTGAAAGGAGTTGGCCAACTAAAAACGTTTCCAGACATAGGTGCGCCGGTGCAGTATGCGCCAAATCCATCAAAGGTTCGAGATTTGATTATCGGCAATTATATTGTGCGCTATTTGATTCGTACCGAAAACATTGATGTTTTAAGAATTTGGCACCACAAAGAAGATCATTAAAAGGAACAGCATGCAAAACTCAATGTGCTTGACTCGACTGATTTTCGGGACCCGAATAGCTTCGAGATGAACAGTTCAGCTTTCCCCATTGATGGCACCAACCAGCGGCCTATTCTTATCTCGGAATTGTTTAAATCTGGCTTTAGGGGAGTTATCGAGGAAAGCTATGCGCCACTTAATGACAGATTATTTACGAACTTGGTTTGTGCGGTTAACCATTTTAGTGCTTGTTGGCTTGGTTCTTGGTATGGGTGCTCGACTATACAATATAAGTAAGGATATTGATGAAACTCTGGTGTTTGTTGTTGGCGAACATTGTGCTTCGGAAGTGGATGACTTTTTGATCGAGTTGAGAAAAGCTAATTTTTCAACTTCTTTTAAAATATTCTGACGATTAAAACTAGATAAGATTAATATCGATGGGCTCAGACCGAATCTTCCTATGTACAATGGGTGGGTTCATGTTGCTGCGGTAATTCAACTTGAGATCACACAATTCCTGCCGTTTTGTTTGCATTGATATAGCGCCTGATCAGCCATTTTAAAAGCCGCTTCGAAACGTTTTCCATCTCTCATTTCAGCAGCTCCAATCGATACCGTTATATAGTGCTCGGTTCCTGAATGAGTAATGGATGTTTTTTCGATCAATAGACGAAGTCGCTCCAGAATAGATTTGGCTTCATTCATATTCACTCCCGACAGCAAAAAGATAAATTCCTCACCGCCCCAGCGTCCTACTGTGTCTCCGGATCGCATAGAAGATGACATGCTGTGTGCAAGTGATCGTAGAATTTCATCGCCGCAGTCATGACCATACCGATCATTAAAACTCTTGAATCGGTCAATATCAGCGACTGCAATAACCCCTGTAAAAGAGCTTTTTCCATTACCCCTGACTTCCGTTGCTGACAGTATCTGTCGTCGATTAGGTAGCTGGGTAAGGGGGTCCGTGTTTGCAAGCATGTCGAGGGCTTTGGCTTGTACCCGAATTTTATCGCCCTGTTCAGTAACCATCGAATGAGACAGTGATGACAGCAGGTAGATCATCACTGAAGTACCGATGGCATTGAGGTAGACCATAGAGTCAAGTAATCCATCGGATAGCTTGATGATAGCCAGTTCGCGAGTGAAGTAACGTTCTATAACAACAAAGAAAATCAGCGATACGATGATGAATCCAAGCCTGAAATGTTTATGATCATCGGAAAATACCAGGAAGGTGAAGATGCTGCCGGCCAGTAAAAAAAAGTGCATACCAGAATCAGCGCTAATCAAATAACAAATTGCTGGTACCTGGAAAAATAAAGGGCCTGCGAGAGCGATGCAAGCGGCTAGTAGAACTCTGCCTTTTGAGTTGAGATATAAAGCGAAAATGTAGATGCCGGTTGAGGTCGCGTGTACCAGTATCACGGGAAGCATATTGGTAAAATCGAATAGCAAATAATACAGTTGAAATGACAGAGTCAGTGCCAGCGCCAGCAATATGAACTGGTTGGTTGAAACGGCACGTTCACGGTTGGGGGACTGAAGCGATTTTGTGCCGATGTTGATGGCCCAGTTGTAAAACAATAGCCATTGGTTATGAGGATTACGCAGTATCGAAAACACGGTTGTGCATCCTTGTTGGGTTTTATCTTAAATATTCAGTTGGAATGGTGTGATTCCCTGCCTTGGCAATGAATTCGGTGACTGAAAATAGCCTTAAAATATAATCACAGAACGAATACTCTTTCCCGCATGCATTAGATCAAAAGCATCATTGATCTGTTCTAACGGCATGGTGTGGGTTACGAATTCATCGACTTTTAATTCATTGTTAAGATATTTATCTACGTAGCCTGGAAGTTGTGTGCGGCCTTTAACACCACCAAAGGCGGTGCCGCGCCAGACACGTCCGGTCACCAGCTGAAATGGGCGGGTAGCGATCTCTTTGCCCGCGCCTGCTACGCCTACAATAATAGACTCTCCCCAGCCCTTGTGACAGCACTCCAGCGCTGAACGCATCAAATCTACGTTACCGACACACTCGAAGGAATAATCGACACCACCGTCGGTGAGATCGACCAGGACTTCCTGAATCGGCAGATCATAATCCTTGGGGTTTATGCATTCAGTCGCGCCCATTGAGCGGGCGTAATCGAACTTGTCGGGGTTGATATCAACCGCAATGATACGCTCGGCCTTAGCCATTACAGCGCCTTGGATCACGCTCAGGCCGATACCACCGAGACCAAATACCGCAACGGTTGAATCCGCTTCGACTTTTGCGGTATTGAGCACCGCTCCAACACCGGTGGTGATGCCACAGCCCAGTAAACAAACCTTATCCAGTGGTGCAGCCTTGTTGATTTTGGCCAGGCTTATCTCCGGCACAATTGCGTATTCCGCAAAAGTGGATGTACCCATGTAGTGGTATATCGGTTTACCATTTTGAGACAACCGGGTGGTGCCATCGGGCATCAGACCCTGGCCCTGGGTAGCGCGTACCGCCTGACACAGGTTGGTTTTTCCGGACAGGCAAAATTTGCATTGACGGCATTCGGGGGTGTACAGCGGAATAACGTGATCATCCTTTTGCACGCTGGTTACGCCGGGGCCGGTTTCCACCACAATGCCACCGCCTTCATGACCCAACACCGAGGGAAATACGCCTTCGGGATCATCTCCAGACAGAGTAAATGCATCGGTATGACAAACGCCGGTTGCAACGATTTTGATCAACACTTCGCCCTGTTTGGGGCCATCGATATCGATCTCTTCAATCGAAAGGGGTTGACCAGCTTTCCATGCAACCGCAGCGCGCATTTTCATAATGAGTGTTCCGTTTAGGAGAATCTAATGATGATTTTTGGTTTCTACTTTTTGCTGTTAAAAGCAGCCAGCTGTTCCGGTGTCGCTTGTTTTTGATGTTTCTCTTTCCACTCGGAATAGGGCATGCCGTACACCAGCTCTCGCGCGTCTTCGTATTCAATTTCGGTACCGCGTTCAGTTGCCTCGGCAACGTACCATTTTGACAGGCAGTTACGGCAGAATCCGGCCAGATTCATCAGGTCGATATTTTGTGCATCTTTGCGCTCGTCCAGATGTTTGAGTAGTCGGCGAAAGACTGCGGCTTCGATTTCAATGTTGTTGTCCATGGAATGCCCTGTGCAAGTGCGTCGCTTTATCGCTTCACACTGTTTTCATTTGTTATGCAGTGGCTAAATTTGTGTGGAAACCCACCTATTTACATAACTACCTGCAGATAGTGATATTTTTTCAAGTCGACCACAAGCTCCGAATGACACGCCTGAAGCAAGGGACTTTGTAGCTCTATCTAATAATTCCCCATTCTTATAAATTGAAATGCGGAATGTTGCAGTTGAGCTTGGCCTAAATGTCATAAATGACCAGCGATGCGACGTAACGTCAACAAACTCGATCATCATTCGCAAATGATCGTTATTGAATGATGTATCGTTTCCCAAAGATTTTACATTGAGCCTATACGTTGATGCAGATGTCATAATTGAACGCTCAAGAACATCCAACATAGAGCATTCCGCCATTATTTTACTTTGTGGCATCGTATCGCTAAATTTCACAGGCATGAGGTATATAGTTTGCGGCTCTAAGGCTGTGTTTTGTCCTTTCGCTACAGCAGTGGTTTTAGCTCCACTAGAGCAAGCGCTAATTGTTAAAGCCACAGCGAAAATAATAAGAATTCTAAAGGTCAAGGTAACATCTCCATATGTACATAGTTGTAACGCTCTTTTTAAAGAGGGTTATCGTGGTTAATCGAGTGATTCCAGTAGCTGAATCACCCGTTGTTCAATCTGGTCTCGCACCAAATTGAAGTCGCTCGGGTTCATGTGTTTAGGGTCGGTAATTTCCCAGTCGCCGCGATGTTTGGCATTGACCATCGGGCACTCATCGCCGCAGCCCATCGTGAGGGCGTATTCATATTCGATTGTGGGGATTTCATCCAGTGATTTTGACTGATGTTCGCCAAGGTCGTAACCCACTTCCCGCATCGATTGAATCGCTTTTGGATTCACTACACCCGATGGCCTGGAGCCAGAGCTATGGGCAATCACCCGACCTTTGCCGTGAATGCTGGCAAAGGCCTGGGCGATCTGGCTGCGGCAGGAGTTTTCGACGCAGACAAACAGGATATGTTTCATGGCAGCGTAGATGATCGGCTAGTTATGAGAATGTAGCTCTTTATTTAGTTCGATTGCACTCTTGTTGGTCCGGCATTCAATGGTACCGCTCTGGGAATTTCGGATAAACAGTAGGTCGGGTTTGTTGGCCAGCTCACGTGCTTTAACCACTTCGACGAACTGGTTGTTGCTGTCTAAAACACTGACTTTTGCGCCGGCGGTCAAGTACAAACCAGCTTCGATAGTACAGCGGTCACCCAGTGGAATGCCAAGCCCGGCGTTTGCACCAAGTAAGCAACCTTCACCAACCGAGATTACAATATCATTGCCACCGGAGAGGGTGCCAATGATGCTTGCGCTACCGCCCAAATCGCTTCCGCTATTGACGACTACACCGGCAGAAACACGACCTTCAATCATGCTTTCGCCCATGGTGCCGGCGTTAAAGTTCACAAAACCTTCGTGCATGACGGTGGTGCCTTCTCCCAGGTATGCTCCCAGTCGCACCCGTGCGGTGTGGGCAATTCGCACACCGGTGGGTACTACGTAGTTGGTCATTTTCGGGAATTTGTCGATACATGAAACCTCAAGCAACTCACCATTCAGGCGTGCTTCCATCTGCCGTTCTGGAAGATCGGCGAGATCAATCGCGCCCTGATTTGTCCAGGCTACGTTGGGCAGCATCGGAAAGATGCCCGACAGATCCAGATCATGTGGTTTGACCAAACGGTGGGATAGCAGATGTAGCTTCAGATAAGCTTCCGGGGTTGTGCTGAGGGCGGAATCGGTTTCCAGAAGAGTCACAACCAATGGCCGCGTACTGCTGACCATACTGCGAATGATATCTGACTGCTCTGGTGCAATGGAATCCAGTGCCGTTGCGAGGGGCTCCAGTTGATCTTTATTTAGATCTAACGCCTGGTTGCCACCTTTATAATCCAGCGTGACCGTAACCGCTTCAACGATTTTGCTATCGGGCTGATACAGTGGGGTAGGGTAGTAGACTTCAAGCCAGTTACCCTGACTGTTCTTTGTGCCGATACCAAATGCGATGCTAAAAAATGATGAGTTTGTCATGGGGCTTCTCTTGGTTGTCTGTGTGTTTGTCTGTGTTGAATTCGCTTTTTATATAACTAGGAGTTGATCAGGGCCTGGTACTCGGCATCCTTAAATCCGAGATGAACACTGTTCCGGTATTCGAGCACGGGTCGTTTGATCAGCGTTGGATACTCCTGCATCCAGGCGATCATCGCAGCTTCATCTGCGTCGGCACGTTGCTGTTCCGGCAGTTTTTTCCAGGTGGTGCTGCGTTTGTTGAATAGTTTATCGATACCTACCTGGCTGATCCAGCTTTCCAGCAGTTGCTGATCCGGTGCAGTTTTTTTGAAGTCGATACACTCAAAATCAGTCCCGTTGGCCTCAAGCCATTTGACCGCTTTACGTACTGTATCGCAGTTTTTGATGCCGTAGATTTTTGTATCTGACATGGTGTGTTCTGGTGCCTGTTATATTTGTTGAATAAATTGTCGAATCCGTTTGGCCGCATCAATACATTCGTCGCGGGTGGCGACTAGTGCCATGCGGATATGATTTTTTCCGGGATTATAACCTTCAAAATCCCGCGCTAAAAAACTACCGGGCAGCACGGTTACATGTTGCTGGCGAAACAGCTCTCGAACAAAGGTTTGGTCATCGATGGGTGTTTTGGGCCAGAGATAGAAGCTGGCATCGGGCTGGCTCAGATCTAGTGAATCCCCAAGGATACCGAGCACATCATCAAATTTATAACGATACAGTTCGCGATTTTGAATCACATGCTGTTCATCATTCCAGGCTTTGATACTGGCTTTTTGTAAAGGCACGGGAATAGAGCAACCGTGGTAGGTTCGGTACAGTCGAAATTTCTTGATGATCTGTGCATCACCCGCAGCAAAACCAGAACGTAGGCCAGCAAGGTTTGAACGTTTTGACAAGCTATTAAATGCGATACATTTTGCGTAGTCCGGTCTGTCCATTCTGGCGCAGGCTTCCAGTAATCCTGGTGGGGGATTTTCTTCATCAAAATAAAGCTCTGAATAACATTCATCGCTGGCGACCACAAAATCATATTGATCCGCTAACTTGATCGCTTTTTGAATCTGCTCCAACGGCATTACCGCACCGCTGGGATTACCCGGTGTACAGATAAACAGTAGCTGGCAGCGTTTTAGAATCTCTTGCGGAATAGCATCAAGATCTGGCAGAAAACCGCTACTGGC
>JAHRWD010000054.1 GCA_019090315.1 Pseudomonadales bacterium | reverse complement strand
GGCAAACATGGCAAACATGGCAAACATGGCAAACATGGCAAACATGGCAAACATGGCAAACATGGCAAACATGGCAAACATGGACAAATGCACGGGCACGCTTTCGCGAAAAAGAACAGCGCCGAGTCTTGCACTAACAGATCATATTTCGTGTTTTCAGAGAAACTGTTTCTAACAGTGATAACGGTCAATTGGTTCTCATCAATTGCATATACCAGCCGGTTACTTCCATCATTTCATCGTCGCCGACAAACTAAATCCGACAGACTTCTAGGAAGAGGTGCTGCCGCCATCAACCATATACACGCTACCGGTGCAGAAGCTTCCGTCATCGCTACACAGATAGGCCATCATGTTCGCAACATCTTCGGGCCTGCCGTAGCGCTGCAAAGGGATGCCGGTCTCGATCTGCTGCTTGGCGGCTTCTCCTGCACCAGGGGCAAGTTCGTCTTCCAGAACACGCATCATCGCGGTATCCACTGCGGTGGGGTTTACGGTGTTTACCCGAATGTTGTGGGGCGCGCCTTCATTTGAGGCGGTACGCATCAAACCAATCACCGCATGTTTACTGGCGACATAAGCCCACGAACCGGCACCGCCGCTGACACCAGCGATTGATGAAGTAATTACTATGCTGCCACCACCGCGCTTTTGCATCGCGGGCATCACATATTTAAGACCGAGCCAAACACCCTTGAGATTCACATCAATCACTTTATCAAACACTTCAATCGGGTAGTCACTAATGGGTTTGATGACACCAAAAACCCCTGCGTTATTCATAAAGCAATCGATACCACCGTAGCGATTTACCGCTGTATCCACATAAGCCTGAACCTGCTCGGGTTTTGTGACATCAGCTACGCAATAGCTCACCTGGTCTGAGCCGATCTCTTTCACCGCTGCCTGAAGTGCCTTTTCATCGAGATCAACCAGCAGAACCTGCGCGCCATCCCGTGCGAATAATTGGCCAGCGGCCTTGCCTATACCACCTGCGCCACCGGTGATAACTGCGACTTTATCTGTAAATCGTGCCATCGGTTGTTGCCTCTTTTTGTTATCGATTATTACTTTTATAGGTACACTATTTCCCTAAGTACGGTTAATGCCACCGGGTTCGTTGGTGTAGCTACAATACTAATGTTCCAGGCTTAGGGCGTAACCAGCTTATCATCCGATGCGAAACGGTTCATCCTCAAGGCGTGAGAACTAAGGGGTCGGCCAGCACATCAATTATTTATCAGGCTATGATTTTCAGTTCTACCAGAGCGGTGTTGAGTAATGGACTTTGCCACGTGCGCTGCATTGGCGGGTTGAATTGATCTGTCACTGCATCATCCATATCCCTACGTGTAATGATCGTACAGTCGTCATCATTAACGATTTGATTGAGTAGAGGCCTTAGTTTGCTTCTGCCTCTGGAAAGTTAACCATTCTCATCGAATGCTCCTTGAGCCATGCAAGTATGGCGGTTAGTGAGAAACCTAAGATGATTATTGTCGGCGCAGCAGCGCGAAGAAGGATGCCTTTAAGTTTTGTTTTTTTACGATTTTGTAGGTCTGTTGCTCTGGTCAATTTGTAAGTTACACTGCTCAATTGATAAGAAGGCATGACAAAGCTTAAATAAAAACTTTTTCAAACATCGCCAGAGAGAAAATTTTTATGGCCGTATTAACATCAAAGATCAATACTCGTACTTCGGATTTCGCCGAAAATGCTGCGCAAATGCAGAGCATTGTCGAAGACCTGAATGAAAAAATCGCCCAGCTTAGTCTTGGTGGTAATCAGAGATCCCGCGATCGGCATGTGGCTCGGGGTAAATTGCTGCCCCGTGACCGCCTGAAACATCTGCTCGACCCAGGTAGTCCGTTTCTGGAGTTCTCACAATTTGCTGCCTGGGAGTGCTACGACGACTATGTGCCGGGCGCAAGCCTGATCACCGGCATAGGCCGCGTTGCCGGGCAGGAATGTCTGATTGTCGTGAATGATCCAACCGTAAAAGGCGGCACTTATTATCCGATGACCTGCACCAAGCAGGTTCGCGCACAAACCATCGCCGAAGAAAACAATCTGCCCTGTATTTATCTGGTTGATTCAGGCGGTGCTTTTTTACCGATGCAATCCGAAATCTTCCCGGATCGCCTGCACTTTGGTCGCAGCTTTTACAACGAAGCAATAATGTCATCCAAAGGGATTCCACAAATCGCCGTAGTGATGGGTTCCTGTACTGCGGGTGGTGCATATATGCCTGCCATGGCGGATGAATCGATTATTGTTAAAGAGCAGGGCACTATTTTCCTTGGTGGCCCACCTCTGGTAAAAGCCGCGACGGGTGAAATTGTTAGTGCTGAAGAACTGGGTGGTGCCGATGTGCACTGCCGTACCTCCGGCGTGACCGATCACTATGCGCAGAATGATCACCACGCGCTGCAACTGGCGCGTCAGTCTATTAGCCGTTTGAACCGTGTGAAGCCACAACAGCTTGATGTAAAAGAATCGGTTGAGCCGCTCTACGATGCCAAAGAGATTTACGGCATAGTGCCTAAAGACACGAAAAAGCCCTACGACGTACGTGAAATTATTGCTCGCATCGTTGATGGTTCCGAGTTCGATGAATTCAAGGCGCTGTACGGCGCCACTCTGGTTTGTGGCTTTGCCCGCATTCATGGCTACCCCGTCGGCATACTTGGCAATAACGGCATACTGTTTGGTGAGTCGGCACAAAAAGGCGCGCATTTTATTGAGCTATGCGCCCAACGAAAAATCCCGCTGGTCTTCCTGCAAAACATCACCGGCTTTATGGTTGGCAAACAATATGAAGCGGGCGGCATCGCCAAACACGGCGCAAAACTGGTGACCGCAGTGGCCTGCGCCAAAGTACCCAAATTCACGATTATTATTGGCGGCTCTTTTGGCGCTGGAAACTACGGCATGTGCGGGCGTTCCTACGATCCGCGCTTTTTATTCATGTGGCCCAATGCACGTATCTCGGTGATGGGTGGCGAGCAAGCAGCCGGCGTACTCGCCAGTGTTAAGCGTGCACAGATAGAAGGGGGTGGCGGGAATTGGAGTGAGGAGGAAGAAGCAACTTTCAAACAGCCAACGATCGATCTGTACGAAAAACAGGGCCACCCCTATTACGCCTCGGCACGTATCTGGGATGACGGCATTATCGATCCCGTCGATACCCGTATGGTACTTGGTCTGTGTATTTCAGCTAGCCTCAATAAGGAAATTGAAGAAACCAGATTTGGCATCTTCAGAATGTAGCTCGAGTGTTTTTATTCGATGAAAAATAGCCTATAGCGCAGCACAGAACTGCATCTTTCAAGTTATAAGAATCACAATAAAGTGAGCGATCAAATGCAGCTCACTTCGGGGGAAACACTATATGTTTGATAAAATTCTTATCGCCAACCGTGGCGAAATTGCTTGTCGGATTATCCGTACCGCACAGAAACTCGGCATTCGTACAGTTGCTGTTTATTCCGAAGCCGACAGCCAGGCGCTGCACGTCAACATGGCCGATGAAGCCGTACTGATCGGCGCGGCACCGTCCAAAGAATCCTACCTGCTGGCTGATCGTGTTATCGAAGCAGCTAAAAAAACCGGTGCTCAGGCTATTCACCCGGGCTACGGTTTTCTCTCGGAAAATGCTGCATTTAGTGAAGCCTGTAAAGACAATGACATTGTATTTATTGGCCCTCCAGTTGGCGCAATCGAGTCGATGGGCTCAAAGTCTGCGGCAAAGCGCATCATGGAAAAAGCCGGTGTGCCCCTGGTGCCTGGCTATCACGGTGATGATCAGACCCCTGCTGTGCTAAAAAAACATGCGGATGAAATGGGCTATCCAGTGCTACTCAAAGCCACTGCAGGCGGTGGTGGCAAAGGGATGCGCCAGGTATGGAGCAGCGAAGAATTTGACGAAGCACTGGAAGCGGCTAAGCGAGAATCCCTGTCCAGCTTTGGCGACGATCGTATGCTGGTCGAGAAATACCTCACCCAGCCCCGTCACGTTGAAATACAGGTATTTTTCGACCAGAGCGGCAATGGCGTTTACCTGTTCGAACGAGATTGCTCCGTTCAGCGTCGCCATCAAAAAGTCATTGAAGAAGCACCGGCTCCCGGCATGAATCCGGCGGTTCGTACAGACATGGGCGATGCAGCGCTACTTGCCGCCAAAGCCATTCAGTACGAAGGTGCAGGTACGGTCGAATTTCTGCTCGATAAAGACGACACCTTCTATTTCATGGAAATGAACACCCGATTGCAGGTCGAGCACCCCGTCACCGAAATGATCACCGGCCAGGATCTGGTCGAATGGCAGCTGCGTGTTGCAGCAGGGGAAGACCTGCCACTGACCCAGGATCAACTGAAAATTAACGGTCATTCATTTGAAGCCCGTATTTATGCAGAAGACCCAGACAATGATTTCCTGCCCGTTACCGGCACCCTTTCCTATCTACAAGTACCAACGGAAAATGCCCACGTAAGAGTGGATACCGGTGTATTACAGGGAGATGAAGTCAGCGTTTTCTACGACCCGATGATCGCTAAACTGATTGTATGGGATGAAAATCGTGATCGTGCGTTAAGCCGGATGGCCACGGCTTTAAGTGAATACCGCATTAACGGCATGATCACCAATATCGACTTCCTCTATAACCTGGTCACAACCGAACCATTCCGTAAGGCCGATCTTGATACCGGTTTTATCGAAAAAAACCGCGCTCTGATATTTCACAAAAGCGAAGCGGACGTCCTTCATTACGCACCCCTTGCCACGCTCTATTTAATCCTCAAGCGCAAGCACGATATCGCCACCCTTGCCGCAGCAAGTAGCGAACCCAACTCACCCTGGTATGCGGGAAATGGTTGGCGCAGTGGTGCAGCGAATAGTTACGATTTCCCTCTGCTAATAAATGGCACGGAAATAAATGTACTGGCTGAAGAGGTCAGCACCGAACTTTTCGAAATCACCATACCCAGCACAGAAACAACCCTCAGCACACAGGTGAGTGGAACCCTTGATGGTAACGAACTGCGTGCCAATATTGATGGTCACCGCATCCGCGCGAACGCGGTAATCCATGACGATGTGTATAGCCTGTTTACTCAGGATGCTGTCGTACAGTTCAGCATCATCGAACCGGACTACGGAAATCAGGATGATGAAGCATCCGGTGGTTTCACCGCGCCCATGACCGGTACCATCGTGGCACTACCCGTAGAGGCCGGTAGTGCAGTGAAGAAAAACCAGGCCATCGTCATTATGGAAGCGATGAAAATGGAGCACACCATTCGCGCTCCCGCCGACGGCACCGTTGTCGAATTTTACTTCCACCCCGGAGATCTCGTAGAGGGCGGCGCTGAGCTGGTTGATTTTGAAGCGGATGAAAGCGAATAGGTTTTAGGGCGCTTAAATCCGACAGGCTTGTATTGATATTAGCAACTGACTTATCGCTCAAATTTGCGATGAAAGGCCGTGGAATATGATGGGATGCTTAATGTCCCGTATTGCGATATGGCAAGGAAACCATCGCTACTTCGTGTGTCGTGGTAAGCGTGGTCTGTTGCCGGTTGTTCCTATTTTTGTTGCAACATGGAAAAACGTGCCCAATTGTTCGCATAGGCCACAACTGGTATTAGCAATGCCACTCCAACCCCACCCTCGGAGCTTTCTATTATCAGATGGTTATCAGTTTTATATAGATGCCGTTTTGAGCTTCCAAGCGACACAGCGTTAACACTGTTCTTAAAGCTTTGAAGATTTATTGAGAGGTAATTATTTCTGCATTCATTATTCTTGAATATAGGCAACTGAATTGGTGCAGGCATAGAGGTGGTCGAGCCGTTTACAACCATTTGGTTATTTTCATCGAAAGCAAGTGATAGGTACTGAAATTCTCGAAACTCTATATTTGTGTCAAAGAGCCAGTCCGACAGATAGGTCGTTTGACCATCTTGTGTTTCACCTCGATTTAAATAAGTTCCTGCTACTAATTCACGCTGCTGCCCGAGCTCATTAATTGACGATGGCCAAGTTGGCGGATAGTCAAAGAGTGTTACGCAAGAGCTTAATATGATCAGTGAGGTTGGCAATAAAATGTGTTTGATTTTCATGGCAGCTAATGTTGCCATAAATGGCTGCCGAAGCAACGCGTAGGCAGTCCCGTGGAAGCCTCGATTTTTGCGGCTGGAACGTATTTAATGGCCTTGTTATGCATTTTCGCCTGCTAGTAGTTGATTTACTTTAGGTTGGATAAACCAGACCCCTATTGGAAAAAACCAAAACAAAAAGAATGGGCCAGAATAGCTAAAGAACGAGACTTTTTGCTGCTGCTCTAGTTTGGCTAGTTGTTTGGCAGTAAAACCCAGAGAGTAAAATATTGCTGCCATAGCACCGAGGTGAAAAAGAAATATATAACTTGGGGGTTGCCCATGAGTACCTGAGAAAAATTTTCCGTTGATTACTAAATATATGAGTGCGTAAGCTAAGCTTACCAACATTGGCTTAGGTGAAGAATAGAGGCTGAGAGGCAAAGCTTTGGAGCAGGCTATAGCTACCGAGCATAGCCAGCCGAAATAGAGAAGTGCAAAAACTATAGTCGGTAGTATGAGAGCCACACTGCTCGGCGAAGACTTAACAGCGCTATTAAGCGGAATCAATTATCCACGTATTGGTTGTATATAAATGGATCGATTTTCCACGTTTCATACTTTCAGAAAAACTATTTCTAATAATGATAACGACACGAAATAACGGTCAGTTGGGTATCATCAAGTGCATATACCAGCCGGTTACTTTCATCAATTCGGCGAGACCAAAAACCCGATAGGTTTTCCTTCAGCGGTTCGGGTTTGCCAATACCTTCAAACGGGGTTCTTTGTGTTTCGGTAATCAGTTTATTGATACGCTTTAGCGTTTTTTTATCCTGACCTTGCCAATATATGTAATCCTTCCAGGCCTCTTTTGTCCAGGCCAGCAGTTCAATCATCGGTCAGTCCATGAATTTCCGCTTTACCAGAGCGATATTGAGCAATGGATTTTGCCAGGTGTGCTGCATTGGCGGGGCTTTTTAACAGGTGCACAGTTTCCATTAGCGAATTGAAGTGATCAAGAGACATCACCACTGCGTCATCCGCATCTCTGCGTGAAATGATCGTGCAGTCGGCATCATTCACGACTTGATCGAGTACCTGTTTTAGTTTGTTTCGGGCCTCTGAAAAGTTAACCACTCTCATAGGGTTTGCCTTGATTTGTACAATAAATAGCACAAGTTTAACTTGTCTGTTAAATTGTGCAAGTTAGGTTTTCCAGTAATCTGAAACCTGGTTGTTAGGATTTACGAGTATTGTTGCAGTGCCCAGTTGATATGTTCACGCACCAGTTCAGAGTCGGTGCTTTGTTTGCCTTTCAGCGCTTGAACAGCCTGTTGCTTATCAGGCTCGCGGGCATCGCTGGCCAGTAAATTCCCCAGCGCTACGGCTATATTTCTAAGCCAGCTTTCATAGCCTGCTCTGCGTATTGGCGAACCCTCTGTATTTTTTAGGAACTGTTGTTCCGTCCAGCCGAATAGTTTAACTAGTTCGATATTATCCAGTTGGTGTCGCGGTGAAAAATCACTTTCTCCTGTGTGTTTTGCGAATCGGTTCCAGGGGCAGGTTAGCTGGCAGTCGTCGCAGCCAAATATCCGGTTGCCCATTTTCGAACGCAGTTCTAACGGAATGGGCGCTTTGCTTTCGATGGTTAAATAGGAGATGCAGCGTCGTGCATCGAGCTGATAGGGGCCGGTGAATGCCTGGGTGGGGCAGATGTCGAGGCAGGCGCTGCAGTTACCGCAGTGGTTTTTGGGTTCGGGTGGATCGATGGGCAGTGGCAAATCGGTAAATAGCTCGGCGATAAAAAACCATGATCCTGCACTGCGGTTGAGCAACATGGTATTTTTACCGATCCAGCCTAAACCGGAGTGGTTGGCGTAGGCGCGTTCAAGTACTGGCGCACTATCTACAAATACTCGGTAGTTGTGATCGGCCTGGCCGGAATGAGCATCCGCAATCTCGGCGCTGATTTTATCCGCCAGCTTTTGTAGCCGTTTGCGAATCAGTTTGTGGTAGTCACGCCCCAGCGCGTATCGGCTTAAATAGGCTTTGCTGGAATCCTTTAATAGTTTGATCGGCTGGGTATCACCGATCAGATAATCCATCCGCAGGGAAATAATACGGGTTGCGCCGGGCACCAGTGTTTGTGGTTCAGCTCGCAGATCCCGCCGGGTTTCCATATATCCCATATCGCCGTGAAAGCCGTTTTCCAGCCATTGGTCGAGATGTTGAACGTGTTGCTGATCAAGGTCGAGGGCCGCAATGCCCATCTGCTGAAACCCTAGTTCTAGCGCCCAATTACGAATCTTCGAAGCTAGTTGATCCATATCGGATTCGGGCGAAGGCATGGCGTATAATTTAAGTAATACTCTGAGTAAAACACGGAAGAAATGGATCGGGATGATGTCACACTCACTTGAAAATTGCAGGTATCTGTATCGCGCTGAGCAGGTGCGTGAGCTTGAGCGTAACTATATTAAGAATGCAGGCGAACAGGCTGGTATTGTCAGTTTTGCGTTGATGCGCCGGGCGGGTCAGGCTGCGTTCAAGGCGATGATTGAGCAGTGGCCCAGTGCGAACAGTATCCGGATCTATTGTGGCCCCGGTAATAATGGTGGCGATGGCTATATAGTCGCGGTTGAGGCCAAAAAAGCGGGTATGCAGGTGGAGCTGGTCTCCACTGTTGATACGGCACAGCTAAAGGGTGATGCGGCAGCTGCTTGCCAGTTGGCGCGTGAATGGGGGTTGGCGGTTGGGTATCTGTCTGATCAATCCGATAAAAATCACCCAACTCCTGATCTTATTGTCGACGCGCTATTGGGGATCGGTCTTGGCGGCAACGTGCGGGGTGCGGTAGCGGATGCTATCACCGAGATCAATCAGGCTGATTGTCAGGTTTTGGCTATTGATATTCCCTCCGGCCTTTGCAGCGATACCGGCTCGATATTGGGTGATGCGATTCGAGCTAATGCGACGGTGACTTTTGTGGGAGTGAAACAGGGTTTACTGAGTGGCCGTGGTCCTGGCTGTGTCGGCGAACTCTATTTTGACAATATCGGTATCGAATCACCGGAGTTTAAATCAAATTCCGATTTCACCGAGCATCTACTTGGAGTGGATTTAAAAAATTCTTTGCCGGCGCGACCACGGGATGCCCACAAAGGTAACTTTGGTCATCTGCTGATGGTGGGTGGTAATTACGGAATGGCGGGGGCGATCACGATGGCTGCCGAGGCCGCATTACGTAGCGGTGCAGGATTACTGAGCATCGCTACCCAGCCGGAACATTTGCCGGGTATTCAAACCCGACTACCAGAAGCGATGGCCCATGCCGCAACCAGCGTTGATCAGCTGGAAATGCTGCTGGCCAAAGCAACCTGCATCGCAATCGGCCCCGGACTGGGTACAACCGTCTGGTCCGAGCATATGCTAAAGCGAGTATTGAATAGCGGGCTTGATCTGGTACTGGATGCAGATGCATTGAACCTGTTGGCCGATGGCGTTGTCGAACTAACTGAACCCGGAGCAGGGAGGGGTCAGGTGATACTAACGCCACACCCTGGCGAAGCGGCTCGATTATTATCGACCACTGTTCAACAAGTTGAAACAGACCGTTGGGCGGCAGTTAAAGCAATTCAGGAAAAATACTCCGCAGTAGTAGTGCTCAAGGGCGCAGGGAGTTTGATTTGTCATTGGGATTCCGAGCTGGCGGAGCAGAAAGTAGCCCTATGCTCCGCCGGCAACCCCGGAATGGCCAGTGGTGGAATGGGTGATCTGCTCACCGGAGTTATCGCAGGTTTATTGGCACAGGGGCTGGCTGCTCACGAAGCGGCTCGGCTGGGTGTGTTGGTTCATGCGCTAAGTGCAGATCAGGCTGCACAGCAGGGCGAGAGAGGAATGATTGCGACGGATTTGATGCCTTTTATAAGGCAGCAGGTGAATCCGTGATTGCAGCTGTATCCGATATAGTCATTGATTGTGCGTACGTATTGTCGTACGCTTAGTCGAGGAGGTAGTAAATATGACTATTCTGAATGTTACAGAAGCACGCTCTAAGCTATACACCCTAATTGATGAAACTACTGAAACTCATGAGCCTATTATCATTACAGGGAAAAGAGGTAATGCCGTTCTTGTTTCAGAAGAGGACTGGAATTCGATAGCTGAAACGCTTCATCTTCTCTCTGTTCCTGGAATGAGGGAGTCGATAAAAGAGGGAATGAAGGAGGAGCTGTCAGAATCTTCCAGCGAGCTTGATTGGTGAGTTGGGAGTTGCTGTATACCAGGCAGGCACAAAAAGATGCCAGGAAATTGTCCGCATCCGGGTTAAAGAAAAAGGCCCAGTGGCTGCTCGAAGTGATAAAGGAAAATCCCTACCAAAACCCGCCACCATATGAAAAATTGGTAGGTGATTTATCCGGTGCATATTCAAGAAGGATCAATATTCAACACAGGCTGGTTTATCAGGTTTATGAAGAAGAACATGTGATTAAAATTATTCGGTTTTGGACGCACTACGAATAAGGAATGAAGAGTGACCTAATGGAAGTTTATTTAGAAGATCCACAAGCAACCGCAGAGATTGGCGCAAAACTGAGCAAAGCGATTGCTGGTCAGCGGCTGGTGGTTTATCTGCAGGGTGATCTTGGAGCCGGAAAAACTGCGCTCTGCCAGGCAATTATAAAATCCTATGGTTATGACGGCAGGGTTAAAAGCCCAACCTATACATTACTTGAGCCCTATGAACTGCCAAATGTGTTGATCTACCATTTTGATCTTTATCGGCTGGCGGACCCGGAGGAGCTGGAATTTATCGGGATTCGTGACCTGGTTTCGGAAAATGCGCTATTTTTAATAGAGTGGCCGGATAAAGGAATCGGGTTTCTTCCTGAACCTGATCTGAAGCTAAACATGACGGTACAAAGTCCCGGTAGAATGTTGTATATTCAGGGAATTAGCGATCACGGGGAAAAAATTGTCGACTCTCTATAGTTTGTATTAGGGTCAGCTAATGGACTGTAGTATGGATGCAAAAGGTTCTTTTTGAATGAACGGTAATAGCATGCAAAAACGAGTTCTTTCTTTAGTTTTATTTGTGTTTGTCAGTTTAACTGCGGACCTGTCCTTTGGTGCTGAACTAAATGGTGTGCGTCTGTGGCGTGCACCGGATCATACTCGGGTAGTGTTCGATCTTACCGATATCAATTCGTATAAAGTTTTCTCATTGTCCAATCCCCTGCGTCTTGTCGTAGATATTGACAATACACGCCTGAAGACAGATTTCAGCCAGTTAAATTTATCAAATACGCCGATTCAGAAGATACGTCACTCCGGCGGTGAGAAAGGCAAGATGAGGCTGGTATTTGATCTGCAACAACCGGTAAAGCCCAATAGCTTTATTCTTAAAGCGAATAATGAGCACAGCAATCGTTTGGTTTTTGATCTGTACGATCGGAACAAGCGCAAAGTAGTTATCAAGACAGCCACCCGGGTTCAGCAGCAGCGCCGGGATGTAGTAGTGGTCATTGATGCGGGGCACGGAGGTGAAGATTCCGGGGCGGTGGGGTATCGCAAGCTACTGGAAAAAGATGTGGTGCTGGATATCTCCAAACGTTTGTATCGGTTGCTGGATAAAGAGAAGGGGTTTCGGCCGGAGTATACTCGTAAAGGTGACTATTACATCGGGCTGCGTAAGCGCAGCGAAATGGCCCGCGACAAGCAAGCAGATCTGCTGGTTTCAATTCACGCGGACTCCTTTAAAAATCGCAAGGCTCATGGTGCATCGGTATTTACCCTCTCTTCCAACGGTGCAACCAGTGAATCGGCGCGCTGGTTAGCTTCCCGTGAAAACAGTGCTGACCTGGTAGGTGGTGTTGAGCTGGAAAATAAAAATTGGAGTCTAAAAAAGACCCTGATCTCCCTCTCGATGAATGCTTCGATAGATGCCAGCCAGCAAGCCGCTGATCAGGTGCTGGAATCGATAGGAACCCTGTCTGATCTTCATAAGAGTGGAATAGAGCAGGCTGGTTTTATGGTGCTGAAATCGGATGTGCCTTCAATGCTGATTGAAACCGGTTTTATCTCAAACCGGAAAGAAGCCTCAAATCTTGGCAAGCCTGCGTATCGACAGAAAATGGCACAGAAAATTTTTGATGGATTAAAACAGTATTTTGAACAATCACCACCGGATGGTACCTACCTGGCCTGGCAGAAATGGAAAACCCCCACTGTCACCGAACATGTGATTATACGAGGGGAGACTCTTTCGGAGATCGCATATCGTTATCGAATCAGCCTTGAAGTATTGAAAAAGGTAAATCGCCTCAACGGTAGCAGTATTCATGTTGGGCAAAAACTACGGATTCCCGTATCCTGAGCCTTTAGCCTGAGCTGCTTAAAATCGCCCCGGGCTAAATTACAAAATCAAACCAGAGAACAGAAAAGCCGGATCGTCATGTCCTGCTATGCAAAGATTCTGTTTGGTTAAACTCCTGTTGTAAATCCCCCAATGTACACCCTGTTAATTAGCATTAGATATTATTTATGAGCGAACAGCCGACCCTCCATCGTATAAAATCAATGTCCGCTACATTGGCCAACCAGATTGCCGCAGGCGAAGTGGTTGAACGTCCCGCATCGGTGGTAAAGGAGCTGGTTGAGAATAGCCTGGATGCGGGTGCCACACGTATTGATGTGGAGATTGAAAAGGGCGGGGCAAAACGGATTCTGGTCAGCGATAACGGCGGTGGTATCGACAAAGAGGATCTATTGCTGGCGGTAAGCCGCCATGCCTCCAGTAAGGTTATCGAGCTACAGGATCTGGATGGTATTGCGAGCCTGGGGTTTCGTGGCGAAGCACTGGCCAGTATCCAGTCGGTTTCACACCTGAAACTGGAATCGAAAGTACCAGAGGCAGAACTGGCCTGGTGCCTTGACTGCACCACCCTTCACTCCGCGCTGGAGCAAGCAGTGGATAGCGGCCAAACCCCGCAGTTATTGCCCAGCAGTCATCCAGCGGGCACTCGTATCGAGATTATCGATCTGTTTTTTAATACACCCGCCCGCAGACGTTTTTTACGTACCGAAAGAACAGAATTCAAACGGGTTGAAGAGGTATTCAAACGGCTTGCACTGGCGGGTTTTGACAGTGCTTTTTCCCTGAAGCACAACCAGCGTCAGCTCTATCAGTTGCCGGCTGCTACGGGACACGAGGAGCGCGAACGCCGTATTGCGGCACTCTGTGGAAAACCCTTTGTAGAGCACGCACTCTATTTTGATAGTGAAATTAACGGCATGCGGCTTTGGGGCTGGGTAGCTCGGCCAACCTTCTCCCGCAGCCAGACCGATATGCAGTACTTCTTTGTAAATGGCCGGGTGATCCGTGACAAGACGATCAGTCATGCATTACGCCGAGCCTATCAGGATGTGCTGTTCCATGGTCGCCATCCAGCCTTTGTGCTCTATCTTGAGCTGAACCCTGCACTGGTCGATGTAAACGTACACCCCACCAAACATGAGGTACGTTTTCACGACAGCCGCTCGATCCATAATTTTGTATACCACTGTGTGCATCAGGAGATTGCCGGGGATGCCCCGGCCGAATCGGTTAATCAGCTTGAAAATAGTGCTGCGGCAGATCAATTTAGTAGCCGGGTTTTTAATGATACCCCCGGGTTTCAAACAACCATGCCCAGCCAGAGTTCGATCGCGTTCACCCAGTCTGGTGCTTCTAATGGTGGTGTGGCCGAGCAGGCACGACTTTATCAAACGCTATCTACACCGGGTGCCGGTATGGGCGATGGAACGGTCAGTGATCCGCTGACCATCACTAAACCTGAAGATCTGCCACCGCTAGGTTTTGCCATCGCGCAACTAAAAGCTATTTATGTGCTTGCAGAGAATGCTGAGGGGATGGTGCTGGTTGATATGCACGCAGCCCACGAGCGTATCGTCTACGAGCAGATTAAAACCGCACGACAACAGAATCAGATCCAGTTACAGCGATTGCTGATTCCGCTTTCCATCAATGTCAGTCAGCAGCAGGCGGAATTTGTTGAATCCAACGGCAAACTATTTGAAGGGCTGGGCCTGTGGCTGGTGCGCACCGATCCAGAACGTATCCAGGTGCGACAGGTGCCGGCTTTGCTCACAGATTGTGATCATCAAAAACTGGTTGAAGATATATTGGCAGATCTGATGGTTCAGGGCAGCAGCGATCGGGTTACCGAGCAGATCAACGATGCATTATCGACCATGGCCTGCCACGGTTCGGTACGAGCCAATCGCAGGCTTAGCTTGCCGGAGATGAACCAGTTGCTACGGGATATAGAGCTTACTGAGCGCAGCGGCCAATGTAATCACGGCCGGCCAACCTGGATTCAGATAACACTGGAAAACCTTGATAAATTATTTATGCGGGGCCAGTAATTGAGGAGTACTATGAATGGATGATGAAGATTCATAGTGATGAAAAAACCGCTAGCTAAGGGCAACGAACAATGAAAAATAATCCATTGATTAAATCCGTAATGACCCCCTTTCCTCACTCGATCGACATCGATGCTTCAATCGTTGAGGCGCGTAAATTTATGATGAGCCACCACATTCGTCACCTGCCCGTTACTGACAAAACAGAATTAGTAGGCATATTGACCGACCGCGATATCAAGCTAATACTCGGTCCGGACTTTGATTACCCATCGCAGCAGGAACTCAGCGTTCGGGATGTTTATATTGATTCCCCCTATATCGTAAGTCTGGATGAACCGTTAACCAACGTGTTGGCTAATATGGTGGAAAAACATATCGGTTCGGTACTGGTGACGCGTAAAGGCAAGCTGGCAGGGGTGTTTACCTCAACCGATGTATGTCGTAGCTTTTACCAGTTTATCTCCGACAAATTTCCCACCTCGGATGGTGGTAACGACGTAGCCTGATTCCCCGGCTGAGTTGCCATATTTTAGCCCCGTGTTTCAAAGCGATACCGTGAATCTATTGGCTGCTTGCTGTAGAATCGCCGGTTTTACTCTGTACTGATAAAACGTGACCAACAAATCCATCACATTTCAGGAGATCCCTGAAACCAGCCCCGATACACCGCTGCTTGATTCCGTTCAGCAGCCGGCGGATATGCGTGGATTTTCCGAGGTTGAGCTGCAGGTTTTGGCGGATGAACTCAGAGAGTTTTTGCTTTACAGCGTAGGCCAGACCGGTGGCCATTTTGCGTCCGGTCTGGGCGTTGTCGAGCTTACTGCTGCACTTCATTACGTATTTGATACCCCCGAAGATCGCCTGATCTGGGATGTGGGGCATCAGGCCTACCCGCATAAAATATTGACTGGTCGCCGCGACCAGATGGCCACTATTCGCAAGCTTAGTGGTTTGTCCGGTTTTCCAAAACGTACAGAAAGCCCCTACGATACGTTTGGCGTTGGTCATTCCAGTACCTCGATCAGCGCTGCATTAGGTATGGCGTTGGCGGCTCGGCAGCAAAATAGTGATCGCCGTGCAGTAGCGGTGATTGGTGATGGCGCAATGACTGCTGGCATGGCCTTTGAAGCTCTGAATCATGCGGGCCACAACGATGCCAATCTGTTGGTGGTATTGAATGACAACGACATGTCGATATCCAAAAATGTTGGCGGATTATCACAATACCTGGCGCGGATCTGGGCCGGAAAACCCTACACATTGATGCGGGAAGGCAGTAAAAAAGTACTCAGTCAGCTGCCCCATGCGCTGGAACTGGCGCGCCGTACCGAAGAGCATGTCAAGGGTATGGTGGCTCCGGGCACCATGTTTGAGGAACTCGGTTTCAATTACATCGGGCCTATCGATGGTCATGATCTACATGCGCTGGTGTCGGTGTTAAAGGATTTGCGAACCCTGAAGGGGCCGCAGCTTCTGCACGTGATTACCCAGAAGGGCAAAGGCTTCGAGCCGGCTGAAAAAGATCCGATTAAATACCATGCAATTGCGGCAAAGAAAACCGCATCGGCTCCTGAAAAAACAACACCGGCAACACCAAAGGTTAAGTACTCAGCGGTTTTTGGCCGTTGGTTGTGTGATACCGCCGAGCAGGACGGGCGGCTTGAGGGGATTACCCCAGCGATGTGCGAAGGCTCTGACATGATTGAGTTTTCCCAACGATTTCCCGATCGATACCATGATGTGGGTATTGCTGAGCAGCATGCGGTAACCCTGGGTGCCGGTATGGCCTGCGAAGGTGCAAAACCGGTAGTGGCTGTCTATTCAACTTTTTTGCAGCGCGCCTATGGCCAGTTGATCCATGATGTCGCGATCCAGGATCTGGATATGCTGTTCGCCCTTGATCGTGCAGGACTGGTTGGTGAAGACGGCCCGACCCATGCTGGAGTTTTCGATCACAGTTATTTGCGGCTGGTTCCTAACCTGGTGGTGATGGCACCTTCCGACGAGAACGAGCTTTACCGCATGTTATCGACCGGTTATCAATATAGGGGCCCCGCGTTGGTTCGCTACCCACGGGGTACGGGTCCGGGTGCCGAAATTGATCCTTCGGCTGAATTGCTAGAGATTGGCAAAGCCCGACAAATACGCAGTGGCGAGAAAATTGCAATCCTGGCCTTTGGTTCGATGTTGGCTCCTGCAACCGTTGCTGCAGAAGAGCTGAATGCCACTCTGATCGACATGCGCTTTGTTAAGCCATTGGATCGCGCACTGGTGCTGGCACTATGTGAGCATCATGAGCTACTGGTCACGATAGAAGAGAATGTGGTGATGGGTGGTGCAGGTTCAGGTGTCAATGAATTGTTGATGGCAGAGAATCAACGGATTGCTGTATTGAACCTGGGGCTTCCTGATCAATTTATTGAGCATGGCACTCATGCCCAGTTACTGGAATCCTGTGGCCTGGATAATGCCGGGGTTTTGCGGTCGATTCGAAATAAGCTCGATCAAATCAAATAACGTAAAGTTTTTACCAGTTCTGGGAGCAGCCCGTTAATCGAGCATATGCCCCAGCTTTGCTGCCTTGGTATCAAGGTATTTGTCATTGTGAGGGTTGCGCCCCTCCTGAATAGAAACCCGCTCTACAACCGAAATACCGCACTGCTCCAGTGCTTTCACTTTTCGTGGATTGTTGGTCATTAAACGCACCTGCGAAATACCCAGGCTATCGAGCATGATTTTGCAGATGCCATATTCCCGTTGGTCCGCATCAAATCCAAGCTGCTCGTTGGCTTCAACCGTGTCCGCGCCGCTATCCTGCAATTCATAGGCCTTAAGCTTGTTGAGCAAGCCTATGCCCCGACCCTCCTGGCGCAGGTACATCAAAACACCCCGACCCTCTTTGGCGATCGCTTCCAGAGCAGATTCCAGTTGTGCACCACAGTCGCAACGCATGCTGAACAGCGCATCACCGGTCAGGCATTCGGAATGGATGCGTGCAAGCACCGGCCCACCGGAACTGATGTTACCCATGGTTAGAGCTACATGTTCTTTACCAGTGCTATCGTCACTGAAACCGTGAATAGCAAATTCGCCCCAGGGGGTGGGTAGCTTGGAGGAAACGACTAGTTCCACGTTGAGATAAAACTCCAGGATAAAAACAGGGACGAAATTCTATCAGGAGTTGGTGCTTTCTGCGACCTTGATCAGAGGACTCTATAGCAAACCTCTACGTCGAAGGTCTGGCAAGTATTAGCGGTTTTTAGCGTTTCTCAAGAAGGTTGAGCATTCCCTGCTTTTCATACAGCTCTACATGGCGAAGATAGGACATACCAAGCAGGATTTTTGATGGCAGATCGCCCTCAAGCACCACTGCCTGCACGTTGTAGGCTTTTAATCCGCCGATATCAATCTGATCAAGGGTCACCACATAAGAGTTTACCGTGTGACTGGCGGTTTCAACGTAACCACGGGTGCCTTTTGTGACGTATGGGATACCAAGTTGTCTTGCCTGGGTTTCACTCATGGCCACCACGGAAGCACCGGTATCCACCAGTAGCTCGGTGCTTTGGCCATTGATCAGTCCGTGGGTTAGATATTGTCCTTGTGCATTAAGTGGGATGGTGACGTTACGGCGTGATGCTTTAGCGTATTGCGTAGTCACCTTGCCGCTTAGATGAAGAGTTTGCTGTTTGCCATTCACAGATATGACTGCGGTACGGCTGGTGGCGGAGATTAGTTTCACTCCTTCTGGTGAGACTGAATTTTGTTTCAGTAAATGCTGTTTGCCATTTATGCTCAGGATTGCCGATTGGCTAAATAGACCTTTTACCTGAATATCCAGGTCTGTCGCGGATGAACTGGGCGCCGACTCAACAGAAAACGGTATTACCAGTAACGCGAAAACAGGAATTCCAAGTTTTTTAAGTAGTTTCTTAAAAAGAGTCATATCGCGGGTACGCCAGTAAAAATTAATCGTCCTACTAAGAATAGTTGATCGATTAAAAAGCGCGCAGTCCTGATGGTTGGAAATCGAGGCCTACCGCTCAAACCGTTGATTTCGCTATACTCGGTTGATGATTTATCTGGTACTTATTCTATTGCTGCTGGTTTTACTGTTAGGCCCAAACCTGTGGGCGCAGCAGGTTATTAAAAAATACTCGGTCGACCGGGCTGATATTCCGGGAACGGGGGCAGAGCTAGCACAACACTTGATTACAAAATTTGAACTGGCCGGTGTTGACGTAGAGTTGACCGAAATCGGAGATCACTATGACCCGCAGGACAAAAAAATCCGGCTAACACAGCCAGTGTTTGAAGGCCGGTCATTAACGGCTATTGCTGTTGCGGCCCACGAAACAGGCCATGCAATTCAGGACTCAACAGAATACCCGTTGCTGCAAACACGCACCCGGCTGGTCAAATACGCGGCCTTTGCGGAGAAGGTGGGTTCCGGTGCGTTTTTATTAGCGCCCTTGGCCGGACTACTACTTCGAACACCGGCACCGCCAATGTTGATGCTGCTGATTGCAGTGCTCAGCATGGGAGTATTGTCGCTGGTTCATCTGGTTACACTACCGGTGGAGATCGATGCCAGCTTTAACAAGGCATTGCCCATTTTGGAACAGGGTGGTTACGTCAATGACAAGGATTTGCTGGTAGTTAAAAAAATATTGAGGGCTTGCGCGCTGACCTATCTGGCTGGATCACTGGCCAGTTTGTTTAATCTGTGGCGATGGTTGAGATTGATTCGACGGTGAGAATGATATTCAAACCACTGCTGAAATTCGTGATGATGCCGCTGATGGGTATCAGCATATTTGTGCTGGTCTTTTCGGTTTCTATTTACGGTTATTCCCGCCTGACCGACGAAAGCCTTATCGCAGAAATTATCTTTGATAAGCAGTCTGACCAAACCTACCTGGCACATTTAACCACTGTAGAGTATTGCCAAACCGTAGAGTACTTCCCTATTTATGGTGATCAATGGCGTATCGATGCACTTTTTATCAAGTGGAAATCCCTGGCCAATTTGATCGGGCTGGATTCCCGTTATCGGCTTGATCGGTTGGAAGGGCGTTATAAGAATATCATCCAGCAAAACCGTGGGCCTCACCATGCCCATAGTTTGGCGATCGAAAATGCGTTGGATATTGCATCCCTGAGTGAGTATTTAGGTGATTCCAACTCATTACTGGATACTCAGTATGGGAGTTCCGCATACAAAGCCATTGAAGAGGATCAGATTTATCAGATATATCGATCCCAGAGCGGACTGTTTGTCAGAGCTATTCCGGTAGAGCTGGAACTGGCGGGGCGGACTCAACCGAGTGTTGAAATGGCACGAGCCTGTGGTGTCAAAAAAAGCTGGTGGCAACGCACCACTAGCATCGTAACTGAATCTTTATATAGTGCTGTGAATTGGTTGATTGATAAAGTAGTCTGAGACCGTTGCACGAGAGCCATTTTGCTCCCACGCGGCGTCGCTTGGTGGTGCCTACTTTTGGTGAAAACGTGCTCAATCGGTCATTTACACATGTAAACTCCCTCTCTGTGCGGGGCCTGCCCCACAAGCGGAGCGAGTGACTTGGGTACGTTTTTTCCTTGCCTAACAGCAAAATCATCTCCCGTGCAACGGTCTCAGTCTAGAAGTGCATGCAAACTTGGCTAAAACCTGATATAAAGTTCGGCCGAAAATTTAAACCCAAATGAGAATACTGCGATGAGTAGCAAATACGATGAGCTATCACTCAAAATGCATCAGCAACTACGCGGAAAATGGGAAACCCGTTCGCGTTTTCCCCTGCTTGATCGGGAAGATCTTGCTGTAGCCTATACACCAGGAGTGGCGGCGGTTTCCTCTCACATTGCAGATGATCCCGACTCGGCCTATCGCATGACCATGAAGGGCAACAGTGTTGCGATTGTCTCCGATGGCTCTGCAGTATTAGGGCTTGGCAATATCGGCCCGCTGGCAGCATTGCCGGTGATGGAAGGTAAAGCGATCCTGTTCAAAGCCTTTGCTGATATCGATGGTGTGCCGCTGGTGGTAGACAGTCAGGATCCTCAGGAAATTATCACCATGGTTAAAACGATTGCACCAACCTTTGGTGGAATCAACCTTGAGGATATTACCGCGCCCAAGTGCTTCGAAATTGAAAATGCGCTACAGGATATTGGTATACCGGTTTTCCATGATGACCAACATGGCACCGCAATTGTATTGCTCGCCGCATTGATGAATGCCAGTAAAGTGGTTGGAAAACCTCTTGAAGAGATGAAAGTAGTGATTAACGGTGCAGGTGCTGCGGGCACCGCGATTGCACGGCTACTACGCTGCGTAGGTCATGATCCTTCTATTTGTATATCGGTCCGAAAGGTACTGGTGTGTGACTCCAAGGGTATTGTTTGTCGTCGTCGAGAAGATCTCAATGACTATAAAAAGGAGCTGCTGAGTTATACCAATCAGGAGGACCTGAGTGGTTCATTGCAGGATGCCATGAAGGGTGCTGATGCGTTTATTGGCGTTTCCAAGGGCAACCTGCTTGATGCCGATGATATTAAAAGTATGAACCCCGATGCGATCGTACTGGCGATGGCCAACCCTGTACCGGAAATCATGCCCGATGTGGCGCTGGTGGCCGGCGCTAAAGTAGTCGGGACCGGACGTAGTGATTTCCCCAATCAGGTAAACAATGTGCTGGCGTTCCCGGGTATTTTCAAAGGTGCTCTGGAAGCACATGCCACACGGATTACCGAGTCGATGAAAATTGCTGCGGCCCATGCGCTTGCGGGTGCGGTACTAGAACCTACGGCTGACCATATATTGCCTGATCCTCTGGATCATTCGGTGGTTCCGATCGTTGCTAATGCAGTGAAGGAAAAAGCGCTGGAAGAGGGTGTCGGTGTACTGACAAAAGGTAAGCTGGTCTGAAAGCCTGATGGTCGGTAAAGCGACCATCATCCGAAATAAAAAAAAGGCGTAGTTCAATTCACCTGAACTACGCCTTTTTTGTTTCGCCCTGGTGTCTATGTACGCGTAAACAGGTCTTAGGCCAACAATTGATTCAGCTCGGCGATTTCATCCTTGGCATCGTCCAGTATTTCCAGGCTCTGGTCGGGGGTGAGTTCTCCCAAATCGAATTTACCAAAGGCTGGTATATCAGGCAGGCTGGGACATTTGTTGATTTCCGGAGTTCCAATCATCGAATGAATGCGAGCAATGAGTATGATATCCCCAAGGTCGGGTTTTTTATGGCCATCACGCATCCACTGTTTACGGCTGCGAACCGCTTCGATCATCTCTTTATTAAATTTCCATTTCTTTAAAATAAGCGCACCGACTTTCGGTGCTAAATGATCTATCGCTTCGGTACGAAGTTTCAGATCATTGAATATTTCGGGTCTTTTTGAGAGAGATAAAAGAATGGGTGGAAGTGATATATCTTGCAGAAGGCCAGCAAGCATCGCTTTGGCCGGGCTTAGTCTGGATGTTTTTTCTGCTAAAAAATAGGCCAGTATCGCGATTTTCGTCGACTGGTGATAGGTATCCTGTAGCAGTGTTTTTAATTCGCTGGAAGATGAAACAAATACCGAGCGTAGTGCAAATGCGGTAACCAGTTCACTGGTGGTACGTAGCCCAATGCGACCGATGGCCGCATCAATATCTTTTGGTGGAAAGACCGATAAAAATCGAACGCTGGTTGCAGCCCGCATAATCAATGCGGTAAGCGCTGGGTCTGCTTTGAGCAAAGTAGCGACATCGGAAACATTGCAATCATCATCATTGATAAGATCCCGAATTCGCATAGCCGTTTGCGGAAATGCGGGAAATAGTGAATCATTTTCAGCCAGCTTATTGTATATCTCGGAATAGATCTCTTTGGTATCGGTACTCATAGGTTCCTATGTAACTAAATTAGGTAAATATCTGCTATTAAGTTAGCACATATCTATGATTTTGCTGCCCAGGCATGGGGCGTTTAACCGCGGTGAACGGCTCAGTTTGAATGGTAGTTTTGAATGGTAGTAATGGTTTAAAAAACAATAAAATGATTCAGCAAGATAAGACCAATACCTGCCAGCAGGCCCGCTAATAAGTCATCGAGCATAATGCCAAAACCGCCGCCGACATAGCGATCAACCCAGCTGATTGGCCAGGGTTTGGCAATATCAAAAATCCGGAACAGTACAAAGCCAGCGAAAATATAGATCAGGGTTTCGAGATTCAATTCCGTTGGGAACAGGGCGGGTACAAAGGCCAGGGTAACCCATAAGCCGACAAACTCATCCCAGACAATACCAGAGTGATCTTTGACGCCCAGGGCTTTGGCACTGGCTCCGCAGATCGAAATACCCAGGATAAAGGTCAATAGGCACAGGCCCAGGTAGATATCGTAGGGCAGTTGGCTCAAGGCTATAAAGAGAGGGATGGCGGCTAAAGTGCCAGCGGTACCAGGTGCCTTTGGCGCCAGCCCGCTGCCAAAACCAAATGCGAGTAGATGGTTAGGGTTTTGAAGTAACTGTTTGAACGTGAAAGTGGGCTGCAAGTGGGTTTCTCGAAATGATGGCTGGTTGGTTGATGGATTGGTTTTAGCTAAAGTGCTGATAGCCGGTTGCGTTTTCGGTAACGGATGAGCCGCCCGGGTTAAAAACTGAAACACCTTTTCCAGAACTCATTTCACCGATACGGCTGTAGTTTAACTCCAGTGATTCAAACAGAGCCGGCAGCTGGTCTTCGAATTCGGGTGCGATGGTAAAGCAGATTTCATAATCGTCTCCCGATGTCAGCGCCAGTTGTTGTGCTTCGCTTTTACCCAATAATTTAATCAGCGGATCGGATACCGGGATGTTATCAAGCTGTAGTTCCGCAGATAACCGGCTGGCTTCGGCAATATGGCCAAGGTCTGCGATAAGCCCATCGGATACATCGATGGCGGAATTTGCCAGTTGGCAGAGGGCCAAACCGGCTTCAATTCGTGGGGTGGGTTTCATAAATCGATCCAGCAGATACTCACGTTGGGTTCCGTTAGCGGCGTAACGATTCTGCATGATTCCCAACCCTGCCATCGCATCGCCGATGTAACCCGTCAGGTAGATTGCATCGCCTGCTTGTGCGTCACTGCGTGTGAGAAATTCACTTTTGGAAACTTCACCCATCACCTGAATAGTAAGCGTCAGCGGGCCAGCGGTGGTGTCGCCGCCAACCAGTTTTATATCGTATCTTTGGGCGCAATCAAACAGTCCCTTAGAGAACGCCTGTAGCCAGTTTTCATCTATAGAGGGAATCGTCAGCGCCAGTGTAAACCAGCGTGGCGTTGCCCCCATGGCCGCCAGATCACTGAGGTTGACCGCCAGGGTTCGCCAGCCGATATCGTAGGCGGATGCATTCTCAGGGAAGTGTACTCCGGATACCAGGGTATCGACTGCAACTACGGTTTGGCAATTGGGTGAGGGTTGTAGAACCGCCGCATCATCACCAATACCCAGCGCCATTCCGGTGCTTCTGTTGGCACTGCCGGAATGTTGCTGGTTGAAGTAATGACGGATCAGTTCAAATTCGTTCAACCTGAAACCTTCAAAGGAAGAGGAGCTGGAAGTTGTTTGTCCGCCGTTATTTACGGGCGGATTTTTCCGCAGAGCGCAGCTGGTTGGATAGCTTGTCTAAGATGCCGTTGATATATTTATGGCTATCCGTAGCACCAAATTTTTTTGCTAACTCAATACCCTCATTGATCACTACTCGATAGGGGGTAGCGGCATTGTGTTTGAGTTCATGGGTGCCAATATAGAGAATCGCTTTTTCAATCGCATCGATCTGCTCAAAAGGGCGATCCAGTAACGGGCTGATAATCACCTCATACTCTTTGTGATCGCCGATCACGCTAAAAAGCAGCTCATGGAAAAAATCCAGATCTGCTTTCTTTATAGGGCTCTCATCAACATATTGCCGCTCGATCGCTCTTGCGGAGCCGCCGGACATTAGCCATTGATAAACAGCCTGCAGTGCCATTTTCCGAGCCTGATGGCGGGCAGAGGGGGTTGACTTAGGTTTTTCCGCATCGCTGGTGATGTCGGTGGGTGGTTGTTCTTGGCTCAAGGGTTTTTTTTCCATTGGTTTGTAATGAGTCCGTAGTGAACGAACTCGATCTACCTGTTTATAGCTCAATCTGTAACACAGCTATGACTTTTAATTTACCTGCAAAGTAACCTGTTTACCTGTTCTTTCAAGCATATCAATCAGTGCATCAATGGTGAATTTAGATGATTTTCCACACATAACATCTGAGACCCTGGGGCGTGTGACATGGAGCATACGAGATGCTTCTTCTTGCTTTAGTTCTTTATCTTTAATCCACTCACTGATAGAGCACATTAACTGGGCTTTAATTTTCAGTTTCGTGGCTTCTTGCCCTGAAAAGCCAAGTTCTTCAAAAATGTTGCTACTACCTGAGGTTACATGAGTAATGGAAGTATCAGTACGGTTCATCATTGCTCCTCCTTTACGATGGCGTTATATCGGACTTTTGCTATCTCAATATCTTTAGGTCGCGTTTTTTGTGACTTTTTCTGGAATGAGTGAAGCACGTAAATTTTCTCTGCAAATTTAGCCACATACATAATTCTATAAGCATTCCCGTCATCGCTTATGCGAATTTCTTTAACTCCTGCACCTATGGTTTGAAATGCCTTCCAATCCTCTGGATTTAGTCCATTTTGAATGCGGTGTAGTTGATAACCAGCATCTTGCTTTGCTTCAAGAGGGAAATTAAGTAGATCTTTGTAGCTTGTACCTACCCAATAGATAGCTTTTTCTTCGCTCATGCATTGATTGTATCAAATTTAATACATTTGTCGATGAGTTACCAGAGCATTGAGACTAAAATGGTTTTAGCAAATTATCTCTACGAGTACTAAATGCGAGTAGGTTGTCACGGTTTCCAGCCCATTGTCACTTGCGGATAAGCAGACGATCCCTGAAAGAATTGTTCCGAGAGAGCTTGCGCTTGGTAAAAGTATTACTCGCTGACGTAAATAGCCTTGCCAGTAACTGTTTGAGCTGAAACTGGTATTGCGTAAGTAGTACCATTTGGGTTGGTGCCAATGATAGCCGAAGTTTTTTCGCCTGTTGTTGTTAACAATACTCCATTTGCACCCAGCCTTGCCGCCTGTTTTTTGAGTTCGTCTACAGCATAATCTTGGCTGCCTTGCTCAGTCCAGCCTGCATCACTAGATGCTTTAACGATGCCAATTGTTTCATAATTTGCTGGTGCATCGAGATAAAGCTTAACTTCACTAAAGAGAATGGGTGCTCTCGTAGGGCCAGTAACAATAGATGAGCCCGATGCACATGCATTGAGAATAATGATTAATGAAATCAATAGAAATGATTTTACTCTAGAATTACGCATAAATTCTCCTCATGCTTCTAACAGCGCCCTAACAGGTATATCGGTAACAGCCCGCAGTTAAATATTCCGCAACAAACTAACCATCTCAAACGCCGACATAGCAGCTTCAGCACCCTTGTTACCAGCTTTAGTGCCTGCACGTTCAATCGCCTGCTCAATGGTATCCACTGTCAGAACGCCAAAAGCAACCGGTACGTCTTCGTTCAGAGATACTTGGGAAATACCTTTTACGCACTCACCGGCAACATATTCAAAGTGCGGTGTACCACCACGAATTACCGCGCCGAGGGCGATGATCGCATCGTACTTTTTCTGCTGTGCTACTTTTTGCACAACCAGTGGCAGTTCAAAGGCACCGGGTGCATTGATCAGGGTAATGTTTTTCTTTGATACGCCGTGGCGTACCAGTACATCAATTGCGCCATCGACCAGCGGGTCTACGATGAATCGGTTAAACCGTCCGGCTACCAGTGCAAATGTTGCGTCGGCTGCAGAAAAATCGCCTTCGATGGTGGTGATGTCGCTCATAATTTTTCTCGTAAAAATATCTTAAATAGTTTTTGAAAATAGGGTGTCTATTGTGACTATAGCCAGTAGCGCTATTCGCAGGGGATGTAGTCTACAACTTCTAGCCCGAAGCCGGACAGGGCATTGTATTTGACTTCGCTGCTGAGTAGTCGCATTTTTTGAACCCCGAGGTCCCTTAGTACCTGGGAGCCACCGCCGACGGTGCGTACGATGTGGGATTCCTGGCCAAGGCCATGCTTTCGAGGCGTGCCCGCGGATAACCATTCGATATGGGCCAATAGCTCAGATGGTGTTTCCTGATGTGAAATCAGTACCAGCACACCGCTGTCCTGGCTGGCGATATATTCCAGTGCGCTGTGTATAGACCAGCTTTTTGGTGCGTTTGAACGTACTGTATGCAGCAGGTCGCGCATGGTATCGGCCTGTTGAACCCGCACAACTACCGGTTCATCTGGTGAAATGGTGCCTTTTACAATGGCCAGGTGCAGTTCGTTGCTGATGACATCCTGATAGCTATGTACTGTCAGGTCACCGTATTCGGTAGAGATGGGGTAACTGCCGGTGCGATCGACGGTTTTTTCGTTGGTCATGCGGTATTGGATCAGATCCGCAATGGTGCCCATTTTTAAACCATGCTTTTCTGCAAACACTTCCAGCTCTGGCCGTCGCGCCATAGTGCCATCTTCGTTCATGATTTCGACAATCACCGCGGAGGGTTCGAGTCCCGCTAGCATGGCCAGATCACAGCCCGCTTCGGTGTGGCCAGCGCGGCTTAGTACGCCACCGGGTTGCGCCATCAACGGAAAAATATGTCCCGGTTGGATAATATCCTCGGGCACCGCATTGGCAGCGACAGCAGCCTGAATAGTGGTGGCACGATCCGCGGCAGAGATACCGGTGGTAGTGCCAACGGTCGCTTCAATCGATAGGGTGAAGTTTGTACCGTGGGGGGTGAGGTTGTCGCTCACCATCAGCGGCAAACGCAGCTGTTCGCAGCGCTCACGGGTCATCGGCATGCAGACCAGTCCGCAGGCGTGGCGTACCATAAAAGCGATATCTTCGCTTCTGACCCTGGAGGAGGCCATGATAATGTCGCCTTCGTTTTCGCGGCCTTCATCATCCATCAGGATGACCATTTTGCCCTGACGAATATCTTCAATCAGCTCTTCAACGGTGTTCAATGATTGCATGGTATTTCCTGCGTTAGCGTGAGCCGGGTTTGATAAACCCGTACTGCTGTAATGATTCGAGTGAGACGCCCTGGCTGCCTTCGCCGCTGATCAACATCTGTTCCAGGTAGCGTGCGATCAGATCTACTTCGAGATTCACAAGCACGCCGGGCTGGTACTGGTTGATGATGGTTTGGTCGAGGGTGTGGGGCACAATGTTGATCTCAAAATGACCGGGAGCTACGGTGTTGACCGTAAGGCTGGTGCCATCGATACAGATTGAACCCTTGCGGGCGATATATTTTTCCAGCTCTTTTGGGGCTTGAATAGAGAACCGAACCGAGCGACCATCGGCCTCCCGGGAGAGAATTTTTCCGGTGCCATCAACATGACCGCTAACCAGGTGACCGCCTAGCGGCTGGGAGAAGGTCAGGGCTTTTTCCATGTTAACCCTTTGTCCGCTGGCCCAGCTGCCAAGGGTGGTATTGGCGAGGGTTTCGGCGGATACATCAGCGCGAAAGCTGTTGTCATCAAAGCCGACCACGGTTAAGCAAACACCGTTCACGGCGATACTATCACCGAGTTCTACGATACTCATATCGAGCCCACGACTATCGAACCGGATGATTAGATCCTGGTTATCGCGGGTCAGCTCGGTGATTTCGCCGATGGTTTGAATTAGCCCTGTGAACATTCTTTGGGTTGTCTCTTTGTTGCTATTTAAAGTTTGGGTGTAGCAATCATTCGCAGGTCTTTTCCGACCATACGGGTTTGCTGAATATTCAGCGGGATCTGTTGATCAATATGATTGAGCCCGAGCAATTTCATCAGTGGCTGGGCATTATTGCCGAGCAGTGTGGGTGCCATATAGATGATGATCTCATCCGTCAGCCTCTGCTGCACAACTGAACCCGCCAGTATTGCGCCACATTCGAATAGTACTTCGTTGCAACCCCTTTGCGCCAGCATCTGCAGGGTTTTGTGTAGATCGAGTTGCTGGCCGCGTTCCTCTATTAGTACAACCTCGGCCCCGGCATCCTGCAACCGCTTTTGCTTGTCTTGCATCGCTTGGCCGCAGATTTTTAACTGCGAACCGATAATCAATGTGTCGCCGGGTTGATGCAGTATTTTTGCGTCAACCGGCGTACGTAATGCTGAATCGAGCACTACTCGCAGCGGTTGCCGAATAAAATTTTGATGTTCGACCTCAATCGTCAGATCTTCGCGCCGTACATTTAATCGCGAGTCATCCTTTAACAGGCTGCCGATACCGGTCACAATTGCCGAACTACGCGCACGCCACTTTTGTACATCTTGCCGTGCTTCGGGGCCGGTGATCCATTGGCTTTCGCCATTGGCCATTGCGGTGCGGCCATCCAGGCTCATGGCCAATTTTAATCGAACCAGCGGTAAACCGGTTTTATATCGTTTGATAAACCCCGGGTTTAGCGCTTCCGCATCCATCTGCAAAACCCCGCTGAGCACTTCAATTCCAGCCTGTCGCAGGCGCTCAAATCCATTACCGCTGACCTGTGGATTAGGGTCTTTCATCGCAGCGACTACTTTACCAATGCCTGCTTTTATCAATGCGTCACAGCAGGGTGGTGTTCGTCCTTGATGGCTACAGGGTTCCAGCGTTACGTATGCTGTCGCGCCTTTTACATCATTCGTTGCAGCATTAAGCGCTGCGATTTCAGCATGGGGGCCGCCTGCTTTACGGTGCCAGCCTTCGCCAATTAACTGCCCATCTTTTACCAATACGCAACCCACTCGTGGATTGGGATCGGTGCTGTACAGCCCTTTTTGGCCGAGCTGGATCGCCCTTGCCATCCAGTGTTCATTGCTATTCTGCATAGCGCGATCGGTCATTTTTTCTTATTTGATGCAGGGTCGGGCGCTGGGTCAGAGCTTTCCTTTTCGAGTTGTTCGATCTCTTTGCGAAACTGATCCACCACTTCAAAGCGCCGATAAACCGAAGCAAAGCGTACGTAGGCTACCTCATCGAGTTTACGAAGCTCGGCCATTACTGCTTCGCCTAATGTATCCGATGGGATCTCGCGTTCACCAATAGCGCGCAACTTATGCTTGATACGGGTGATCGACGATTCCACATCCTCAATGCTGACGGGGCGTTTTTCAATCGCCCGCAGCAGTCCTGCGCGTAATTTCTCTTCATCAAAGGGCTGGCGGTTTCCGCTGTTTTTAATGATGCGAGGCATCACCAGTTCAGCCTGCTCGAAGCTGGTAAAACGCTCCTGACAGCTCAGGCATTCACGTCGCCGTTTGACCTGCTCGCCCTCGGCGACCAACCGGGAGTCGATCACCTTGGTCTCGTGGGCTTTGCAGAAAGGACAGTACATAGTTCGGCTCTAAGTGAGGTTCTATAAACCTAGCTATAAACCGGGAACAGTGTACACAGCGCCAGTGCTTCGCCTTTAACTCGAGCGATAGTTTCTTCATTTTCAATATCATCGAGGATATCGCATATCCAGTTACCGAGCTTTTCGGTTTCTGGGATCTTGAAGCCACGGCGGGTAATTGCTGGTGTACCGATACGCAGGCCACTGGTTACGAAGGGTGAGCGTGGGTCATTGGGTACGGCGTTTTTGTTGACGGTAATGTTTGCTTTGCCCAGCGCCGCATCCGCATCTTTACCGGTGATTTCACGGCCCATAAGGCTTAGCAAGAACAGGTGATCATCGGTTCCGTCGGAAACCACATCGTAGCCACGGCTAATGAACAGATCGGCCAAACATTGGGCGTTTTTAACGACCTGTGTTTGATACTGTTTAAAATCATCTTCCATCGCTTCTTTGAAGCAAACCGCTTTGGCTGCAATGACGTGCATCAATGGGCCACCCTGGCCGCCCGGAAATACCGCTGAATTGAGTTTTTTATGAATCGCTTCATCGTCACGGGCGAGGATCAAACCACCCCGTGGGCCACCGATGGTTTTGTGGGTGGTAGTCGTGGTGACATCGGCAATTTGAACCGGGCTAGGGTAGAGGCCAGTAGCCACTAGGCCGGCGATGTGAGCCATATCTACGAATAGGAATGCGCCTATTTCGTCAGCGATATCGCGGAATCTTTGCCAGTCGATGATGCGTGAATAGGCCGAAAAACCAGCTACGATCATTTTTGGTTTGTGTTCTCGGGCTAATTTAGCTACTTCATCGTAATCAATACGACCGGTTTCAGCGTTTAAGCCGTACTGAATCGCGTTGTAAATTTTTCCCGAAAAGCTTACGCCTGCACCGTGGGTAAGGTGTCCGCCATCGGCGAGGCTCATGCCCAGGAAGGTATCACCCGGCTGAAGCAGCGCCATATAGACCGCTGCGTTGGCTTGTGAGCCGGAGTGAGGTTGTACGTTTGCATAGCCAGCACCGAACAGCTCTTTGGCTCGGTCTATCGCCAGTTGCTCGACCACATCAACATGCTCGCAGCCGCCGTAATAACGTTTGCCGGGATAGCCTTCTGCATATTTGTTGGTCAGCACAGAACCCTGTGCTTCCAGCACTCGTGGGCTAACGTAGTTTTCTGACGCGATCAGCTCGATATGCTCTTCCTGGCGCAATTCCTCGCCCTGCATTGCTGCCCAAAGTTCGTCGTCGTAGCCCTGGATTTTCATCTCTTTGTTGAACATGCTTTCCTCAAAATCGTGCAGACGCGGGAGATTTTTCGGCTCACGCGGGTGGGTAGAATAAATGGGCGAGTATTCTACCCCAATATGTGCCATACCGCTAAAACTCTTAGCCGGCATGCGTTGCTCATTGGGTAGCTGTAGGGTGGTCTATACTTTTTAGAATGCCTGTCAGGAAAGTCCGAGTAAAAAGTATGGTGAAAAAGGCCTCCGTAGAGCTTTCAGCTCTTCATTTCAATGGTAGAGAGCGTAGAAAATCCCCCAGGGTTCGATATGACATCGGGACCTATCTGGAGGGTTCAGAGGGTGTGCTTGAGGTGCGGTTGATTGATATATCGCTGAGTGGATGTTCGTTCAGTAGCGCCAGCTGGCAGCCGGAAGTGGGTGAGTGTCTCGATCTGAAAATTATATTGCCCGATTGCGCGAGCTTGCTTCAGATTAAAGTAGAGGTTTGTTCCCGGTTAGGGTTAAAAAGTGGGGTAAAATTTACACGGATGGACAGTGCTAGTTCCGCTCAGTTGAAACAGGCATTACACAGTAAAGACAGGGCTTCGGCACCCCCCGGATATTTTGGTGGCTAGGTTTGATTGCCAGCGTCTGTCAACACTAAGCGACTCTAATTAGCCCAATAAGAGTTCCAATATCGAAAGGGCTAATTGTTTGAGTGGTTACTCAGAAATTGAATATTTGGTCATCAGTGCATATAGAGTGGGTCGAGTGACCCCCAGCAGTTCGGCAGAGCGTGAAATATTATGGTCTGCCATTTTGATCGCTTTTATGATCACCATTTTTTCCGCACTTTCCCTGACCTCTTTGAGGTTGAGTGGTATCGTGTTTTTGGCGGACTCCACAAGTTCAAGATCTTCGGCGGTTACAAACTTGTCATCCGCCATAATTACACCCCGTTTTACCCGGTTTTCCATCTCTCGGATATTGCCGGGCCAGCGATAGTTATCAATTGCGGCCAATGCATCAGGGCTAAACCCTTTTATCTTAAGCTTGTTCTGTTTATTAAAACGATCCAGTAATTTCCTGGCGATTACAATGGCATCACCCTGGCGATCACGTAGCGGCGGGATCTGAATGCTGACTTCGCTGAGTCGATAGTAAAGATCTTCCCGAAAAGTGCCGGCGTCTATTAGCTTGGCAAGATCCTGGTGGGTTGCACCAATCACTCGCACATCGACGGGGATTTCTTCACGCCCACCAATTCTTTCGACAGTTCGCTCTTGCAGAAATCTTAGTAGTTTTGCCTGAAGTGCCTGGGGCAAGTCTCCAAGCTCATCAAGGAAAAACGTGCCCTTATGTGCATACTCGATTTTACCTTTGGTTTGTTGCACAGCACCGGTGAACGCTCCTTTTTCGTAACCAAATAGCTCACTTTCAAGCAGGTTCTCGGGAATGGCCGCACAGTTTATTGCAATAAAATTACCATCTCTGCGGTCACTAAGTTGATGGAGTGCTCGTGCCAATACCTCTTTTCCGGTACCGCTTTCACCTAAAAATAGCGTGGTGATATCGGTGGGTGCAATTTTTTCAATGGTTCGACAGAGTTTTGCCATCTCGGGACTGACCGCGATCACGCCTTCTAAGGGAGAGTCATCACCGAGTTGCTGATGAAGCGTATTGTTTTCTTCCTCCAGGAGGTAGAGATGCTGCGCACGATCGATGACAAATCCCAGGGTTTCCGGGTCTATCGGTTTTTGAAAAAAATCGTAGGCACCCATTGCCACTGCTTTCAGGGCATTTTCACGGTCGTCGTTACCCGTCACCACGATTATCTTGGTATTAGGCGCAAGCTGCAGGATCTGTTCCAGAGTGGCAAGGCCTTCGGTCGCATTTGCAGGGTCGGGGGGAAGGCCTAAATCAAGGGTGACTACCGCAGGTTCATAACGGCGGATATTGTTCAGGGCGCTCTCTCTGTCATCGGCAATGACAACCTGATAGCGTTCAAAGCTCCACTTGAACTGTTTTTGTAGTCCCGGGTCATCTTCCACAACTAGAAGAACAGGTTTCTCTTTGTCCTTGGTGGCTTTTGTTTTTTTTGCGGGTTTGCTCAATGTAACCTCCTGTCGGTTCTACGTATGGGATTAATCATAGCGGGTTTTTATACAAAGAGAGGAAAAGTGACAGGTTTTTTTACAGTGAACGTCAGGTTTCTTTACAGTTGGCTATTTCACCTCAGTGCTCGGAGAGTGCTGCGGGAGGAAAATTGTAAAATGGCTTCCTTCGCCAGGAGTGCTTTCAACCTGAATGGTTCCACCGAGAGATTCAACAAACTGTTGTGCTTCAAATACACCAATTCCCATACCGGCGTTACCCTTGGTTGTATCAAACGGCTTAAACAGTCGATTACGAATAAATGCCTGATCCATACCAGTGCCGGTATCAATGATCTCGATCATCGTGTTGCTCTGGTTCTGGCTGCCTACTATTTTTACAGTGCCGTTGTCGGGTGTGGCCTCTTGCGCATTCTGGATTAAATGTCCAAGTATGGCGGTGAGCTTGTCGTGGTTTGTTTGCAAAGATAGATCCGGATCGCTCAGTTCGGTGGTCAGTGCGGGTTTCATCGATTTTTGCTGGACAATAAGGTCATCGAATATTGCCTCTAATGAAACTGAGCGATCGGGTTTTTGTTCGATATTTCCCTTTTTTAGTTGCGACAGCAGTCGGCTCATTTTGTCTACCGCATGGGACAGAGTATCCATTGCGTCGTCAATAAATTCAGGGTTGGTTTTGTGCTTTTCAGCGTTGGTCACCACCATCGATAGCTGAGCAACCAGGTTTTTTAGATCATGTACAACAAAGGCAGACAGACGGTTGTAGGCCTCAAACTGTCGTGAGCTGGAGAGCTGCTCGCTGGTGTTTAGAAGCACCAGATGATTGGCCAGTTGTATGCCAACCGTTTTTAGCAGGTCGTGATCTTCCCAGTTGATGGCTCTTGGAACCGATGGCTTATTCAGTGCTATAAATCCGAATAACTGCTCCTGATGTAGCAGGGGCACAACAAGCCACAATTTTTGAAAATTGCTTTGCCACTCGTCCAGATTCAGGCCTTTGTACATTTCTGGTGTTTCCAGATACTCCGGCACTTCGACTACCCATTGGGTTTCCGTCAAAAAACGGACTAGCGACGATTCTGTTGGTGTGACCACCACCTGATCCACATAGAGTGGCGGCCAACTTGCGGTGTATTCCGCTTCGCCCGATTCCTGAATTATCCACAGATGACCGGATTGACTACCGATGATATCAGCCAATGCGTGGATGCAGCGGTCTATTAATGGTTCATTTACCTGGCGGTCCATCGATGCCAGATACCGGTTTAGCTTTATCCACTCTTCGCGGTACTCATATTTGTAGGAGAAAAAATGTTTATTGAAGAATACTTTAACCGCTGCGCGGATCTGTCCGGAGGACAACAGGATAATGAGCAGCAGGATCGATGCGGTAATGAATGCAATCTGGCCGATCTCTCCCCAGTTACCGCCGAATTCACGTATATAAAAACCGGTGGTAGCCATCAATAGAAGGTAAATGCCTGCTCCCACCAGTGCGGTGGAATGGAACACGACGGTTCTAGAGACAAACAGATCACCGGACCATTTCGGGTTCCTGGCGATCGAAATGGTGATCATCGGGATGACGGCAACATTGACGAGTCCACGGGCATTCCAGATTTGCTCATCCACCGTGCCGAATAGTCCGGCTTTTGCATACATCATAAAATCGTATACAAATAGTGCGCCAAAGCCAAAACAAAGATAACGGACGGCCCAGCGTTGCTCTGGTCGGGTGTTTCTGTAGAGTTGTTCGATCAGTAGCAGGCCGATGATATTAAATGCCATCATCAGCAGTATTCTGGGATCTGCTGAGGTGAAGTCCGCTGAAAGCGTAGCGAGTTCCGGGTACTGTGAAAATAGAATAACCAGAAACCCTACGCCAATAATGACAGGTTTTAGCCGCTGGATACTATCTTTAGACGTTGGTTCTGCGAGTTCTCCAGTCTTGTTTTCGGTGTTTGATGTAGATAACAATCGCAGCAAAAAAAGGCATAGGAAAATATTTTTGGCTGCTTCGAGAGCTAGTAACTGGTATCGATAAAGTAGATCTACCCCAAGTGAGTAGCCATTGCTTGCCGCCCACAGCACGGATAGCAGGGCGGTGATGACCAAAAGAGCACCCTGTAGGCGGCCACGCCAGCTAGTAAGCAATAATATGCTTAGAACGAGATAGAGTGCTGAAGCCGCAAAGTAACCAAGTACACTGGATTCAAGCATGTTTTTTTTGTTTTTGTGAGAACATTGGGCTGATCGGGTTTTCGCTAGGCATCGGTTACAGCAACCGAGCTACTGACCATCATACAGAACAGTTTCCACGGTTCGAATAATTACCAGAAGGTCCATGAATAAACTGTTGTTTTTTGCGTAATAGAGATCGTACTGTAATTTCTGGCGTGCATCTTCATCAGATGCACCGTAGGGGTAATTGATTTGTGCCCATCCGGTTACGCCCGGTTTAACCTGGTGTCGTTTATCGTAGTACGGGATTTTTATATTCAGTTCACCGACAAATTCCGGGCGTTCTGGTCGTGGCCCAACCAAACTCATCTCGCCATTGAGCACGTTTAATAGCTGTGGCAGTTCATCGATACGATATTTTCGTAATACCCCACCCACCTTTGTAATTCGGGTGTCATTTTTTTCAGCCCACTGGGCACCGGCTTTTTCAGCATCGGTTATCATGCTGCGGAATTTATGGACATTAAATGTTTTGCCGTCGAGGCCGACTCGCTCCTGGCTATAAAACACCGGTGCGTCCCAACCATCCTCCAGGCGTATTGCGATAGCTGTTAACAGCAGTACGGGCAGTACCAAAATAAACATAATTGCGCTGATGGATAGGTCCAGTGTTCGTTTTGAAAGTTGTCTAATGAAACCTCGATCAAAACCATCGGAAAAAACCATGCTACTTGGCTGGAACAGATCGAGCTCGATCCGTTGTATTTCACGTTCAAAAAAATCAGCAACATCAATGACGTCAACGCCGTGAATCTTGCAGTCGAGTAGCTCATCGATGGGTAGGCCGCTACGGCGATCATTAACCGCCACCACAATTTCATCTATTTTATTCGTCAGACTGAAGTCCGCGAGGTCGTCCTCACGATCTATGATCGGGTAACCGGTTATCTGGTCTATCTCATCCTCACGACGGATGAAACCGAAGATCTCAAAGCCCTTGGTATCGACACGGCGACGAAGCCGTTCAGCGATATAATTTGCACGTGTGCCGGCACCAAGAATCAAAACCCTTCTTTTTAATAGTGCTTGGTTAATGTTTCTAAAGTACAGATAACGCACCATCACGATCATGACGAATGCACAGATCATTGAAAACGCAAATATACCTCTGCCTACAAACAGCGCCGGAAAGATATAAAAAATCAGGGTGAGCAATATGGATGCAAATAGAAAGCTGGCGGCAGTTCGCAGCAACATGCCCAGTTGCCCTTCACGTAACTGACTTTGATAGACGCCCAGGGCGGTCATGCTTACAATCAATACCACCGCAAAAGACGCCGCTCTTATGGTCAGCGGCAGCAAGTCCTCCTCTTCGATCATTACGGTTTCACCGAATCGGATATAGGAGCCAAAATAGACCGAAAAAAAACAGATAGCACTTTCAATACAGCCAAGGACAATGTGAGCGGTATGGACGTGATGTTTAAATATGCGAATGCTGCTCATAGGGCCTTGTTTAATCAGAGGTTGCTATATTTTATAAATGAGGAAGACTGCGTGATCTTTTAATTCATGCACGACTTAGGCTGGGCATATGCTTTCCCGCTCCGGGCGCGATCAATGAGCGTAAGAGGCCAGTCGCAATCAAGTATAGCGAATCATCTTAAAATTAGTACGCGAGTCCAAATGAAGAGGCTGTGGAGTCCGCGTAGGGATGATTCATTATCCATGGAGTAGCACTTTTGGTAAGCGCTATGCTAACAATGTAAGCGAAAGCGCTGATTGCAAGAATCAGAAAAACCAGACGGATCCATTTTGTTCGTCCGTAGGTGAGCGCCATCATACCAAAGCCGATATATGCGACGAGCGCGCCAAGCTTAGTCAGCAACCAGGCTTGCTGATGGGGGTATTGTTGGGTTAACAGGATCAGGGTAATACCGCTGACAAGAAGAACCGTATCAATAATTTGCGGCGTGACTTTAACCCACTTTGCTTCCAGTCGTACGGGGGTAAACCACATCCAGCACCCACGAATCATGAAAAAGCTGATGCTTAGAATGATTGAGCTGACATGAATGAGCCGAATCGTCGGGTAATATTCGATGAGCATATGTTGTGAAGGATTGAGGTTGGGGAATCACATATTCCAGTTGCCGCAAAGAAAAGGAGAGGCAAAAAAAAGCCGGGGAAACCCCCGGCTTTTTTATACTTAACTCAAAGTACAGTAGAGCAGCTTAGAAAGTGCCTACAAACTCAAGAGTTAGTACTTTTCCATCAGGGTCTCCAGCATTTGAAGAATCGCTATCCGATAGTTCGGCCAGAACAGCGAGGTTTTTCGCCGCCTGCCAGCTACCTGCAACAGTCATACGAGTGAGGTCTTCATTACTTGCGAAATTGATAACCTCATATCGACCGGTCAACCCAAATCCGCCACCAAACGCATAGTTTGCTAACAACAGGGTAGAGTCGTCAACAATTGCATCTGCCAACAGAATTTCAGCAGCAAGCGTGAGGTCAGCAATTACCCATGTGGCATTCAGATCTGTTACGTTACCAGCGGTTGCATTTCCAGCATTGTCCTTGTCGGCCTGTGTAACAACGCCAAGCTCAATATCCAGTCCGTCTATCGGTTTCAAGCCAAGAACTACCGCAAGAGAGTTCTCTTCATCTGTTTGAGCAAGGTCATTCAGAACTGCGCCAGTAGCGTAAAACATTCCCCAGTCCGCTGCTACAGCAACACCAGCAACGTTATTACCGTATAGAGCAGTCGCACCATCCAGGATATCCCAGTTATAGGCGTGGCTGGTTTGATACATATCGGGTGCATCATGTGCTTCCCAGCCAATTGGGTTATTGAAAACACCACCGACTATTGCGTATTGATCTGTAAGGCCTGCAACAAAAAAGGCTTGCTCAAGGTCACCGCTATCACTGCTACCTGCACGAACGTCAACGTCGATACGAACAGAAACTTTATCGTACGCTCCGGTAATATCTACTTCACCGTCGGCGCCAAATTTTTGTTCGTTAGGGTTTTTTCCGCTAGCGCCAGTACCATCGGCTGCTTCATCAATGCCTGTGTAGATAATGTCAATAAAACCGCTGACTTCAAGGCTTTCAACAATTTCCTCAACCGCAACATCCGCCGCGTGGGTAAAAGTTGATGCAGCTAATAGTCCACCGGTTGCAAGGGTTAGTAATTTCGTTTTCACAATGGCTCTCCCATATAGGTAATAAAACAATGCCTCAATAGGGCTCGTTATCTTGTTATGACAATACTTAAGAAGCTACATTAAGTATCGATCGCTGCAGTATATATCATATAAAGTTTACGTACAAAAATAAAAGCAGAAAAATATTGGCCCAAAAAATACGCACTATCTCCCAATAGTTTTAACGACACAGTATTCACAACTCTAGTTTGGAGACGTAAATTTTACGACGAAGATACTATCTGTTGAGACAGGTTATGATTTGATGTAAATCAATCAAGCCGTGATGATATTGATTTGGATGGACTGCTTTTTTTACATCGATCTTTGACGAGTACTTTCTTAAATTAGTGCTGTTCTGTTATTTTATGCAGGCGCAGAAGGTAGTTCTTATGTTTTTTCTTATTTAGTTTTTTCAGGTTGTTGTTTTATGAGTCCAAAATTAAAGCAGAAAGGGTTTGTACCGTTAAATATTGCGGTATTAACGGTTTCAGATACCAGAACTGAAATGGATGATGGCTCCGGGCGGTTGCTGGTAGAGCGTATTGAACAGGCCGGTCACAAACTGGCGGATAAAAAAATTGTTGTGGATGATGTATATGATATCCGCGCAGCGGTTTCAAACTGGATAGCTGCACCTGAGCTTCATGCTGTTTTAGTGACGGGTGGCACTGGCTTTACATTGCGTGACTCTACCCCCGAGGCGATTAAACCGCTTCTGGATAAGGAGATCGAGGGTTTTGGTGAGTTATTCCGGGCGATCTCGGTTAGAGATATCGATACATCTACCATTCAATCCAGGGCGCTGGGCGGATTCGCAAACCAGACCGTGATCTTTTGTATGCCCGGTTCAACCAGTGCATGCGCTACGGCATGGGATGAAATTATTCGACTACAGCTGGATAGTGAAACATCCCCCTGCAATTTTGTTGGTGTACTTGTTAACCAGTAAGGCCGGGCTTTGAATACTCCCACATCACAATTGACGCCAGTGGATGATGCGCTCAAATACCTGTTGAAGCAGGTATCGTGCACTCAAAAAATTGAATATATTTCTCTATCGGATGCGACCGGGCGCGTGCTGGCTAAGGATCAAGTTTCAACTATTGATGTTCCGCCCTGGGACAACAGTGCTATGGATGGTTATGCGGTCTGTTTTTCTGATCTACAAAAACAACCGTCATTTCGGATTTCCCAGCGTATTCCCGCGGGTACCGTAGGAGCCGCGCTTGAGCCAGGTACAGCGGCACGAATTTTTACCGGAGCACCTGTACCGACCGGTGCGGATGCCGTAATCATGCAGGAACAGTGCTCGATTGAAGCTGGGCGGGTTTCTTTTTTGGTGCTAGATCAGGCTGAAAAAGATCAAAATATACGGGTTCGTGGTGATGATCTGTCGATAGGTCAGGTTGTACTGTTGGCAGGTGTCAGGCTAGGAGCATCAGAGTTAGGCCTCCTGGCTTCGGTTGGAATAGACAAGGTGCCGGTTTACAGGAAACTTAAGGTAGCCATGCTTTCAACCGGGGATGAACTGGTTGAGCCGGGCAGGGAAGTGGGTTTGGGGAAGATCTACAACTCGAATCGATATTCATTGACCGCATTGATACGTGCGCTGAATATGGAGCCGCTGCCCTTTGGAATTGTAGAAGATTCACGACAGGCTACCGAAAAAGCATTTCGTCAGGCTGCATCCCAGGCTGACTTGATCATATCCAGTGGTGGTGTGTCGGTTGGTGAAGAGGATCATGTTAAGGCTGTTATTGAACAGTCGGGGTTTCTTCATTTATGGAAGCTTGCAATAAAACCTGGCAAACCTTTTGCGTACGGTGAATTCAGTGATACACCAATACTCGCCCTGCCTGGAAACCCTTCAGCAGTATTGATTACATTTTTGATACTGGCCAAACCCTATATGTTAAAGATGCAGGGCATGACCCAAACCAGCATCAATCCGGCAATAGCTGAAGCTGATTTTGATCTGCCGCGAAAAAGTATCCGTCGCCGGTATCTGTATGCGCGACTGGATTGTACTGCGCCTGACACCACACTCGAATTGCCAAAAGTACAGATATACCCGAACCAGAGTTCCGGGATCTTGTCAGGTGCAAGCTGGGCAGAAGGAGTTGCAGAGGTGGAAGTAGACCAGGTGATCGCCAAAGGGGATCGCATCAAATTTTTCAGCTTTCAAAGCTTGCTAGGGTGATTTTACCCGTCGGTTTGTGTTGAGGTAAAATCAGCTGATTTACCTGATATTCAAACTGTATCTCACCGGTACTTTGCCCACCATTTTATTGTTGTTTATCGCGTGATATCAGGCTCTGCGCCTGAGCCTTTGTATTTATAACAGCTCCAATTTGAATTCCTGCCGTCCCTTACTATCGTTAGTAGAGAATGCCGCGCGCCCTGTACGGCTGTTCGGAGGTAGAAAATGGATAGCCCTCACATACTTATCGTCGATGATGAACCCTTTAACCTCGATATCGTAAGCGAATACCTGGACGAATGTGACTATCAGTTGAGCACCGCGATAGATGGTAGCGGTGCCCTGTCCATGATGGAGAATGAGCCATCCAGGTTTGATGTGATCCTGCTCGACCGAATGATGCCGGGTATGGATGGGTTGGAAGTGCTCGAAAAAATGCAACAACATTCTGTTCTGCGGCATATCCCGGTGATTCTTCAGACCGGTATGGCCAATAAACAGGATGTACTGGATGGTCTGCAAGCCGGCGCCTACTATTACCTGACCAAGCCCTTTGAAGGCGAAATGCTGTTGTCGGTGGTGAAAACTGCGGTCAGAGATCGACATGCTTACAAAGAGTTGCAGGAAACCCTTCACAAGAGCCAGAAAACACTTGGGAAAATGGAATCCTCGACCTTTAAATACCAGCTTCTTGATGAAGCCCACGCTATTGCTTCATTGTTAGCTGGTGCCTGCCCCGATCCGGGGAAAGTGGTAACCGGGCTATCCGAGTTAATGGTGAATGCGATAGAGCACGGGAACCTCGGGATCAGTTACGAAGAAAAGTCTACTTTGCTACAGGATGGAACCTGGGCGTTAGAAGTGAACAAACGCCTTCAACAGCCGGAATACAGCGCTCGATATGCTGAAGTGGAATTTTTGCGCGGGGAAGACTATATCGAGATAACTGTTGTGGATCAGGGTATGGGTTTTGACTGGCAGGAATATCTGCAATTTAACCCAAAGAGAGTGCTTGATAGTCACGGGCGTGGCATTGCGTTGGCCAATGCATTAAGTTTTTCTCGACTGGAATACAAAGGTATCGGAAACGAAGTATCTGCTCAAATTGATACGGGTTCGATACCCTTCCCGGATGAGCATAACTAAGGATTAGGGCATGCTGAACAGGCTGTATAGAAGCAAAGAACTAGAAATTTCCTGGATTTCAGGGGATCAGCGACAGTCATTGTTACGGAAAGCTGCGAGAGAGCTGGTAGGGCATCAGGTAGGCACATATGCTATCCCCGCAGCGGTACTTCTTGTTCTGATCGCTATTTTTGACCAGCTCGGGTCAATGGTGGCGTCATGGGCGGCTATAGTGGTGCTGATTGCTTCCGTTGTACGTTATTTCAGTTGCCGTCAGATATACAGGGCGCAGGATCAAACCACCCTTGATTTTGCAAATATCGATTCCGCAGCAAATACCTTCATCTATTCAACCATTATTGCCGCCGTTGCAGTTGGGGTATTTAGTGCAGCGGTAGTGCATGATCTGACCACCTTCGGTTCTGCCCTGGGTATGGTGCTTCTTCTTGCTGGATTAACCGGTGGCTATATCGCCGGGGTGTACAGTTTTTTTCCCGCCCTGATTGCTTTGCTTGTAGCGCTGTGGCTACCGGTTGCCATTTATGGGTTGCTGGTTGTTGAGTTGAGCGCTTCGGGTTTATTGTACGCAGCGATCCCCGCGATATATATCATTTCAATGTTGGTATTAGGGCGCAATATCGGGAAACAGTACTGGCAGATGCAGCTGGTACAACTGTCATTGCAGGATAGTCAAAAAGAACTGTGCGAAAGTCGTGATCGTTTTGATCGACTGATTAATGCGACCAATACAGGTCTGGTTTCTGTAGGTGAAACCGGTTGTTTGCTTGAAGCCAATGATCCATATTTGAAGATGATTGGTGCTCGTAGTTTTGATGAGGTGAGAGGACGCAGCATCCTTGAATGGACTGCAGAAGAGTCCGTGGAAAACACCAAGGATATTTTGAATTCAGGCCCTGCGGACGATGGTGCCTTAACCAGGCAAGAGAAAGCAGTAAGACGTCTGGACACCGGCCAGCTTGTATCGATATCGGTTGATGCAATGATAGAAGAGACGCCCGATGGTATTGAACGCATGGCGATGGTTCACGATATTACCGAACAAAAACGTATCGAAACATTCCTGGAAAAAACCCGCGAACAACATGAGTTGATACTCAATTCAACCGGCAGCACAATCGCAATGGTTGATCACGAGCACCGTATTACGCTGGTTAATAAGGTTTTTTGTGTACGACATGGTTTTGAAACTGAAGCAGAAGCAATGGGGCAGGTGCTGGAAAAGGCGGTAGATGAATCGCTAAGCGAAATGGTATTCCAGTCGATAGAGGAGGCAATTGAAACCCAGGTAATGGTTACGATTGAAGCCGCCATTGAGGTTAAAAGTCTGGGCAGAGAATCCTGGGTAGTGTGCCGGTTTTATCCGATCGAAGATGGCGTAATGATGGTCTCCGCCGATATCACTCACATGAAACTCAAAGAGCTTGAGCTCCAGAGCATAGAAAACCTGAATGTAGAGTTGTTTGAGAAAGCGCCGATCGGTGCAGTCATTGTTCAGGATCAAAAGGTGGTCTATGCAAATAACCAGGCCGGTGAGCTAGTGGGCAAGAGCCAGGATGAGATGGTCAACCTGTCTTTTTATGATCTCTTGCCTGAATCATCGCTGGAAACCATTCGAGCAGTACAGGCTGAGAAGCTGTCCGGAAAAATAAAGGAAAATCACTACGAAGCGAAAATCTACGGAAAGGATCGTGAAATCATCCCGGTTATGATCCACAGTAGCCTGATTGAATACCAGGGTAAACCTGGCATTTTGGTATGGATCTACGATGTAACTGAGCTAAATGCAGTTCAGCAACAGCTGACGAAAAGTGAAGGGTTGTACCGCGCGATTCTACAGGCTTCAACAGCGACTATTCTGGCGATCGACAACAACCATATTGTCACGGTAGTGAACCAGGCCTTTTGTGAACGCAACGGTGTAGTAGAAAGTGAAGCGATAGGCCGACCGATCGAAAATGTATTGGCGTACGTAGATGATAAAACCATATTTGAAATGGTCGATTTGACTATGCAGACTGGAAAATCCCAGTCTTATATGATGCATGCAGTGCTTGGCGGTACAGGCGAGGATGGATGGATGGATATCCAGTACTATCCGATTGACGATGGTGTGATGGTATTGTCAATGGATGTGACACCGCTTAAACAAGCTGAAAAAGAGTTGATGATGCACCGTGATCATCTTCAGGAGCTTGTCGATCAGCAGGTTCAAAAACTGCGTGATGCGGTAGAGGTAGCTCAGGCAGCCAACCGCGCGAAGTCAGAATTCCTCGCGAATATGTCTCATGAGTTGCGCACGCCGATGCACTCCATTTTGAGCTTTTCAAACTTCGGGATCGAGAAACTGAAAACCGCGCCGGTTGAAAAACTGGGTATCTATTTTGAACGAATTCACCAAAGCGGCGATCGGCTATTGCTACTGGTTAACGATCTGCTGGACCTGGCCAAACTTGAAGCCGGTAAAATGGAACTGGAAATTTCAGATCAAAATCTGGAGGAGCTAGTGATCAGCAGGATGGCAGAGCAGGAAGCCACCGCTAAACAAAAAGGCGTTACCGTGCAGCTAGAAAACCCCGATCGTCAGATCAATGGAACTTTTGATCCCATTCGTATTGGCCAGGTGGTAACCAACCTGTTGTCCAATGCAGTGAAATTTACTCCGGAGGGTAAATCCATCACGCTTTCTATTTGTATTGGAACCATGACGATGGCATCAACTAATGGATCGTCAGAAGTACCTTCAATTCTCTTCCGCATACAGGATGATGGCATTGGCGTTCCAGAAGATGAGCTCGAGCATGTGTTTGATAAATTTATCCAAAGTAGCAAGACCAATACAGGTGCTGGCGGTACCGGTTTAGGCCTGGCTATATGCAAACAAATTATTGAGGCTCATCATGGCAACATATGGGCAGAGGTTTCCGAAGGCGGCGCGTTGTTCCACTTTGAAATTCCCCAGACATATGTGCGCGTTGAGTCAAAAACTCTGAATCGACGCGCGACCGATCACCTGCCTTCCTGATCCTGCGATGCAATTTCGGAAGGCTGTTCAATCCGACAGACTCCTGGATAGAGCGCTGTTTTCACACCTCTAAGGGTTAATTTTGCGTATAATTACCCACTGTTAAAAACATATCTACTCGATCCCGGGGTAGCTACTTTTCTGATCGTATCCTCTGGCTGGTTTTTAAGGGTCAATAAACCCAAATTGGTTGGCGGATTTTCAATTTTCAAGCATAGAGAAACTGATGACCACAATTCGAAAGCAGGATTTCATCCAGAGTGTGGCCGATGCGCTGCAATATATCTCCTACTATCACCCGCTTGATTTTATTAACGCGGTACACGAAGCCTATAAAAAGGAGCAGTCACCTGCGGCCAAAGATGCGATGGCGCAGATCCTTGTAAACTCTCGGCTTTGTGCTGAAGGGAAAAGACCTATCTGTCAGGACACTGGAATTGTTACGGTGTTCCTGAAGATCGGGATGGATTTGAAATGGGATTCCGAGGGAATGAGTGTGGATGATATGGTCAACGAAGGTGTTCGCCAGGCCTATACCCATCCGGACAATGTATTGCGTGCTTCCATTCTGGCAGATCCTGCTGGCAAACGAAGTAACACAAAAGACAATACTCCCGCAGTGATCCATATGCAGATCGTGCCCGGTGATAAGCTTGATGTAACGGTTGCAGCGAAGGGCGGTGGGTCCGAGAACAAAGCCAAACTTAAAATGCTCAACCCCAGTGCCAGCATTGCTGATTGGGTTGTCGAAACCGTACCCACCATGGGAGCCGGTTGGTGCCCGCCGGGGGTGCTGGGTATCGGCATCGGCGGTACCGCTGAGAAAGCGATGCTACTTTCCAAAGAGTCGTTAATGGCTCCGCTGGATATGCACGAGCTGATTAAAAAAGGCCCGGATAATCGTGTTGAAGAGCTGCGCCTGGAGATCCATGATCGAGTTAACCAGCTCGGAATTGGTGCCCAGGGGCTTGGTGGATTGACCACGGTGCTGGATGTAAAAATCCTTGATTACCCAACCCATGCCGCTTCACTTCCTGTTGCAATGATTCCCAACTGTGCCGCAACTCGCCACGCACACTTTGTACTGGATGGATCAGGCGCTGCCGAACTGACACCACCGAAGCTGGCTGACTGGCCTGAGATTAGCTGGGATGGTTCTGCCGGCGCGAAGCAGGTTGATTTGAACAATATTACCCAGCAGCAGATCGAAAGCTGGAAACCCGGTGATAGTCTGCTGCTAACAGGGACTATCCTGACCGGACGTGATGCAGCACATAAACGTATGGCGGATATGTTTACGCGGGGCGAATCGCTGCCCGATGGCGTGGACTTCAACGGCAAATTTATCTACTACGTTGGCCCGGTTGATCCGGTTCGTGACGAAGTAGTTGGCCCTGCTGGCCCCACCACCGCTACCCGTATGGATTCCTTTACCGAAACCATGCTGACCAACAGCGGTATTGCGGGAATGATCGGTAAAGCGGAACGGGGCCAGGTTGCGATTGACGCAATCAAGAAGCATCGGTCGGTTTATCTGGCTGCGGTTGGCGGCGCTGCTTACCTGGTTTCAAGAGCCATCAAAGGTTCTCGCATAGTCGCGTTTGAAGACCTGGGCATGGAAGCGATTCGTGAGTTTGACGTGGTGGAGATGCCGGTAACCGTCGCGGTGGATAGCACCGGAGAATCGGTACATCGAACCGGCCCTGCAATGTGGAAAGCGAAGATAGCTGAACAGGTGATTAAGGTTAAGTAGTGGGGTATTCTCAGGGAAAGTTTTAGGAGCGGGTTTTCAGCTGGGTACTTAATTTTTACCAGTAACTATGGCTGTGAACCTGCTTATTCAACCGCGTCTTTTTGCGTGCTCTCTTTTGTGACTTTCTTCTTTTTGTAGTCCGCAAGGAACCTGTCTTTTTCATCGGGCAGGTCGTAAAACACTTCAGCGGCAGTGACGTGAATAGATAGATCGATCTCCACCTCATCATTGTCTTCTGCAATAGTGGTAATTAAATCGATTAGATTTTCGATCAGTTTTGGAGATATGCCCGGTGAAACCGTGAGCAGAACGCTATTCCATTGACTATCTGTTTTAACAACAGGTGCCAGTAACTCTATTTTTTTCTTTTTGTACTGCTTTTCCAGCCCTTTTGCCAGTGATTGGTATGGTTGACTGGCTGGGCCAATGGCTTTGATTTCAATGGTGAGGTCGGACATTAAAGCTACCCTGCTTATTCTTATAGGCTAACAGCGGGGGAGTGCTGAATTGAGCATTCCGTGGACTGATTAGAACAGCTTTAAATGAGCTGCAAACTAGCGTGTATCGTTACATAAGATTCTGAATAATTCAATATCGCTTCCGCCCTGTTATTGGAAAGCGACGGTGCTACGCCAACGGCTATCCCAGGCCTTATATACCTTGGTGGGATAACGGTATTTTCCAAGGCTTCCATTGTAACGGCCAAGGGCTCGGGTGATATTGCCTTTCTCTTTTTTCAGGTAATGGCTGAGGATGGCACTGCCATACTTTAGATTGGTGTCTATGTCGGTAAGGTTATCGGATTCTCGCCCCAGCTCTTTTCGCCAGAATGGCATCACCTGCATCAAACCCTGGGCGCCCGCACTGGAAACCGCATAAGGGTTAAAACTGCTCTCAATTTCAATGACCGACAGCACCAGCCCCGGCTGAAGTTTGAAATGATTGGCGTGGTGGTACACTTTGCGCAGCAGGTTTAAGCGCTGTTCAGGGTCAGAAATAAACGGGCTGATTCTGCCGGACATATCAACAAGCCAAACCTCCGCATCGAAACGATCTTTAAATTCGGGATAGCTAGCCAGGCTAGTGGCTAAATATTGTCGCAGCTCCTGATCCGTTTTATCTGCGGCATAGAGATTAAACACCGGAACCAGAATCAGAACAACCATCACTACGGCAGGAAATAAACCGTAACTTCTGGTTGGATTGGTTGTGATTAAGTTTATGTTCAAAATCGATTCCGGGATTTTACAAACCCTGTAAAAAGGCAAACATTTCGTCAATGGCAATGGATTGGCTCGATCCATCTTTACGTGAGCGATATTCCAGATTACCTTCCTTCAGGCTGCGATCACCAATGACCACCGCGTGAGGAATACCGATCAGCTCCATATCCGCAAATTTCACACCGGGGCGTTCTTTTCGGTCATCCATCAGTACCTCAATGCCCGCATCCTGAAGCTGCGAATAGAGCTTCTCGGTTGCGTCGCTGACCATCTCTGATTTGTGCATATTCAATGGAATCAACACCACCTTAAATGGTGCTAATGCTTCGGGCCAGGTGATACCGTTTTCATCATGGTTTTGCTCTACTTCAGCGGCAGCTACCCTTGAAACTCCGATTCCGTAACAGCCCATCTCCATCACTGCGGCACGGCCGGTATTATCAAGCACGGTAGCGTTCAGGGCATTGCTGTATTTGTTGCCGAGCTGGAAAATATGACCCACTTCAATACCGCGTTTAATATCCAGTGTTCCATTGCCATCGGGGCTTGGGTCACCCGCCTCAACCTGTCGCAGGTCTGCTGCGGCATCAAAACTGCAATCACGATCCCAGTTCACTCCGCTAAGGTGTATTTCATCTTTGTTCGCACCACAGATGAAATCCGCCACGTTGGCGGCGCTATGGTCTACATAGGTTTTGATTTTGAGATTTACAGGGCCGATATAGCCTGGTTGGCAGCCAACTGTTTTCTGGATTTGTTGATCGGTAGCGAGTTCCAGCGGTGAAGCTACGCCGGGAAGTTTGGCTGCCTTTATCTCGTTTAATTGGTGATCGCCTCTGAGAACCAGTGCAACCAACTCTGGCTCGGCTTCATCGTCAGCTTCTCCCAACACGATGAGTGTTTTTAGAAGCTGTTGTGGCGGCTTATCAAGGAATTGGCTGACCTGTTCAATTGATTTAGTATCAGGCGTAGCAACTTCAGTCATGGGTTGTGTGGCAGCGGGGCGTGGTGCCGATGGCGCTATCGCCTCAGCCATCTCGACATTTGCCGCATAATCACTCTCATTGCTGAATGCGATGGCGTCTTCGCCGGATTCAGCCAATACGTGGAATTCGTGAGAGGATGCACCACCAATCGAACCGGTATCCGCAAGCACTGGCCGATAGTCGAGGCCAAGCCGGTCAAATATACGGCAGTAGGTCTGGTACATCTTCTGGTAGGTATCTTCCAGGCAATCCTGATCGATATGAAATGAATAGGCATCCTTCATCAGGAATTCACGGCCTCGCATCAGTCCAAAACGTGGTCTGATCTCATCTCTGAATTTGGTCTGGATCTGGTATAAATTGCAGGGTAGTTGTTTGTAGCTGTGCAGTTCATTGCGTACCAGATCGGTGATTACTTCTTCATGGGTAGGGCCAATACAGAACTCCCGGTTGTGACGGTCTTTTACCCGTAGTAGTTCAGGGCCATATTGCTCCCATCTGCCAGATTCCTGCCACAGTTCAGCGGGTTGCACCGCAGGCATCAACAGCTCCATCGCGCCCGCACGATCCATCTCTTCACGAATAATCGTTTCAACTTTACGAAGTACCCGCAGCCCCATCGGTAGCCATGTATATAGCCCTGACGCCAGCTTTCGAATCATGCCGGCTCTTAACATCAATTGATGGCTGACAACCTCGGCATCCGATGGTGTTTCTTTTAAAGTAGCAATCAGATACTGGCTGGTTCGCATCGGGTGTTCCTAATTAGAGGTGGGTGATTGTTCGGTTGTGATGGTATATAGAGATTATAGCGGACGACAAAAAGCAGGGGACCCCTAGTGCTCCGATAAGGCTGTATTGATGGGTTCAGTGGGTCTGTCAGCGTTCATGGCAAGGCGTGCCTCGCAGCGAATGGCCGTAGTCCTTTGCAAGAGGTACAACGAAGACATGGGCGCTGACAGACCCACCCTTCGGGCGTTCCTGTGGTGTTCCGCAACCGCGTTGCAGTTGCTTGACAAGGACTACGGCCATTGTCGGCACACTGCGCCTTGTTGCGAAACACCACAGGAACGCTGAATCCATTAATACAACCTTGTCGGAGTACCAGTCTCTATTAATGCTATATGGATAGCACTAATAGAGGCTGGAAGCTCCCCGCAATCATTGTTGGGGATGTTACAGAGTCAAATCAGGTTGTTGACCTGATATTTTGGCCCAATTAAAGGGATAGCTTAAAGCGCCATGTCCTTGAGTTTTTTCAAGGGTGTCACTTTAACAATAGTACGGGCTGGTTTGGCTTTGAATACTGTAGGCTCGCCGGTAAAAGGGTTGGTACCTTTACGGGCTTTAGTCGCAGGTTTTTTAACGGTTTTGATTTTAAGTAAACCTGGGATGCTGAAATGTCCAACCGCGCGTTTTTTAATATGACGTTCGATCACGATTCCAAGATCATCAAGAACTGCAGCAACATCTTTTCGGCTTAGCTCTGTATTCTCGGCAATTTCACCGATCAGTTGGGTTTTTGTGTAGGCTTCTTTTACGGCGGTAACTTTTCTTTTTGGATTAGCGGCCATGTTGAATTCCCTGGGAAATGTTTAATAGTTATTTGTTTATGGCAGAGCAGCCAGAGGTGACTGGTACACTGTCATGATTATATTAACGGATTCAGCGTTCCTGTGGTGTTTCGCAACAAGGCGCAGTGCGCCGACAATGGCCGTAGTCCTTGTCAAGCACTGCAACGCCGTTGCGGAGCGCGACAGGAACGCCCGAAGGGTTGATCTGTCAGTGCCCATGCCTTCGTTGTGCCTCTTGCAAAGGACTACGGCCATTCGCTACGAGGCACGCCTTGCCATGAACACTGACAGACCAACTGAACCCGACAATATAACCATGTCAGTGTACTAGAGCAGATAAAATCAGTATGAATCTAGCACGCCGCTACTCCGGTTTGTTTTATAGTACAAACCCACAGTCGCCGCAAGGGGTAGAGCAAGGTTGATTGCGAAATAAGCTTGTTTTATAGGTGTGAAGTGCAATTTCGCCCAAATTACCTCTTTATTTAAGGAGGTTATGACTCGATTGAATAAAGAACCGTTTCATCCGGGTTGCGAATTACATGGTTGAAAATGTCCACCCAGTACTGGCTGAACTGGTTGCCCGCTTCGCCGTTAATTTCCAGTAATGCTCTGACAAAAGGTCGGCGCTGTAATGTGGTATGGGCTCTTTCATGGGTGCGTGCATCAAAGGTATCCACAATCGCAATTATTTTTGCGCCATCACAAATTTCGTTTTCAGTAAGCCCTTTCGGATAACCTCCGCCGGTCATATGTTCATGGTGTTGCAGTATCATCTCTGCGGCTTCTTCCCAATGAATCATGCGATGTAGCATTTCATAACTAGATCGTGCATGGCCATTTAAGATGCGTTTTTCCTTGTTATTCAAGCGCTCTTTCTTGTGCAGGATATCCAGTGGTAAAAAAGCCATGCTGATATCGTGCATATATACGGCGGCGGCAAGTTGGGTCGGGTCAACAGGTTGCCGTGCGTGGTGATTCATCTTAAGCGCCAGTCGTAAGATACGTTCGCTGCGCCCTTGCCAGTATTGGGAACGCGCTTCGATCGGTGCAATCAGGCTTTTGAAAAAATCCAGATCTGCGGATGGGTTCACTCCATAATGTGCAAATAGCTGACTAAGGGAATCATGTTCAGGTTCAGGCCTGCTTTGTGGGGTAGCCGGGTTTTGAAGTTCGATGTATTCAATTTGAGTGGATGGATCGAGCACCATCATCGCTGTACGCATGGCATTTTCATGCTGTGCAGGGTCGGTGTGCAGGATTATCTGAAGTGAAGGGATAATCTGTTTCAGGCGCTGTTCACCGATATCCGAAGAATCATCTTCAGGCAATTCGAAGGTGTTCGATTGAATGCACTCAAGCGAAAGCAATACGATATCCGTAATCATTGAATGGTACTGAATCGAACCGGATTGAACCGCCAGGATTATCGCCTCGAGCTCTCTTGTTAAATCAGAAAGTAGCTCAAAATGATTGAAAGCCAGGCTTTGCTGGATGACACCAAGTGAGGTTTCGATGGTGGCCAGTGGTGCTAAATCTTGAGGGTTTTCCTCAAACTTCAGTATGGCTGATTCACATAGTTGTCTGGTGACATCAAGGTGTGCCAGCAAGCGGGCCTGTGGGAATTCCAGATGATGATCTTGTGGCTGTTCCATTGGGATTTACCGATTTTCTGATCTATTTACAGCTGAGGTTGTGTATTAAGATTAGCAGGAATGCCAGATTTGGCGATTTGCGGTGGAAATTTGCCCGATCTGTGACGGAATCGACGCAAATAGAGGTATAATGCGCGTTTTTTCGGCTACCGATTTGTCGG